>NZ_JBEOYB010000018.1:0-110479 GCF_040296845.1 Streptomyces sp. NPDC001985 | reverse complement strand
TCACCGGGGCCGGGGCAGAGGCCGCATTCGCCCTGCCGGCACTCAGGGGTCAGGTAGCGGGGCGTGGGGGTGGTCATGAGGCGGGCCGCCGGAACGCCCGGACGGGAGCGGCGTCGTCGCCGGCCGGGGGGTGGGGTGCGGCGGTACGCAGAGCCTCGGCGATCTGTTCCGTGATCTCCGCGCTGGGCGCTCCGAGGGAGACGTACGCGCCACCGCCGCGCGTCACGACCGGGGCGACCTGGCGCCAGGTCTCCTCAGGGACACCGAGGTCCGCGAGGGCCGTCCGCATCGCGCGAACTGCGGCCTCGGCGGCATCCAGACTGGCTCGCCACGCCTGCGTGTCCATCACCGGCCCCCCTGGCGACTGCCTTGCTCAGATGCGACCTCACATCCGCGCCAGGCAGGAGCCGCACGGGCTGACCTCCCCAGATCGGCGGAGTGTCCCACCGGACGAGGTGGGACGGAGGCAGAGGAATCCAGCCGTGGGGCCCGGATCGTACGTCGGTCACCCCCTGGGATCGCGGGCCGAGTGCGGAGCGGCCGGTGCCGGGGAGCACGAGGAGCGCGGTAGTGGTGTCTCCCATCAGGAGGCAGGGGATCGGTACCGGTGCCTCCGCATCGAGGCGGACCATCATGTCCATGCCCACACTTCTGGGGAGTACGAGCGCGTCGAAGGTGTACCGCGTGGTCGCGATGAGGGCGGCTCCGGGCGATTCCCGGAGTCGCTCCATGATGTCGTTCTGAGCAGCGGGCGCACCCGGGATCGGATGGGCGCCGGGCGTGGAGCAGTCGGCGCTTTCACAGGTGCAGCCCGAGCGGGGCCGGTGACGGTGGCCGAGTGCGAGCGGCCACCCCAGCGTGTGGGTGTAGATGTGCGCAGCTTCTACCGCGTCTCGGGTCTCGATCGGCCCCATCGCCGCTCCCTGGTGATCGTCTGAATGCGTTGCGTGACGATCCGAGGGTGAGGCAGCAGGTGGGGCGCGTCCCCTAGATTTTCTAGGGGACGTTCGCTGGGGTGATCAGTGGACCAGCTCCATGTTCCTGACCAGGAACGACAGACTCGCCGCCTGTGAGGGGACACCGACGCGCGCCATATCCGCCACCGCTGCCCGGGCCATGGGATCGCCGAACACGTAGTGCGGGGCGGCGGAGGCGGCCGACCGGAGTTTTGTCACCGCGGAGGCGTTGCGTCCCATGCGGTGCAGCGCCCGGGCTTCATCGATGGCGAAGTGAGTGCGGCGCTCGCGGCTCGGGACCGTGGAGATGTTCACCTCCGGGACGGTGGTGAGCCCGGCCTCGGGCTGGTCGACCTCCACACCCACCTCGGCGGCGTGGACGGCCACGGTGCCCCGGCCGAACACCGTTTGAGATTCCAGGTCGTAGAACTCGGCGCCCAACCGATCGGCGTCTTCGAGCGCTGCGCCCAGCCGCGCCCACGCGGCCGTGCCCTGTGTGGAACGTGCGTGGGCGATGGCGCACCGCAGATGCAGGGCTCCCCTCATGGCGAGAGCGGCGGATGGCGGACGGGGCGCGGCGGCGATCGGCTCCAGGTCCCGCAGAGCGGCCTCCGCCACGACCACAGTCTCCGTCAGCGACGCCTGATGGAGCAGCGCCCCGCAACGGTCCCACGCCACAGCCGCCTTGGTGATCGGGTCATCCAGGGCAGTCGCTGCTCCGGCGGCGACCTCGGCAGCGGACCAGGCCAGATCGGGATAGCCGAGGCTGTTGAGGCACATGCGGGCGGTACGGGCGGCGTCGACCATGAGCCGCAGCGATTCCTCGCGGATGCCGCCTTCGGCCATCAGGAGTGCGCCGTTCAGGTCTTCGACCATGGCGGGAAGCAGGCTCGCGAGGCGCGGGAGATTGGCGGCCTGACGGGCTCTGTTGGCTTCCCAGGAGGCGGCGTGCATCTGGGCCAGCCCGGGGATCGATGTTCCGTGCTGCCTCAGGCCCGGGTGCCCGGACAGGATCAGACCTGCTCGGCGGAGGCCGGCACGGAGGGCCGGGATGTGAGCGTGGGCGATGGCACCGCTGTGGTGCTGAAGTCGATAGGGCTGCCCGAGGAGCCAGACCACGTCCACATCGGTCTGATCGGCGATGGCGGTGATGACGGAGTACCGGTCGAGGGGCTGCCGACCCGACTCGACGTTGGCCATCCAGGACTCGGTTCGGCCGAGGAAGTCGGCGAGTTGCACCTGTGAGAGGCCGGCTGCGTTGCGTGCGATCCGCACGCGAGTACCAATGTGCTCATGGGCAGGAAGAGGCATGATGAGGGCTCCTGTTCTGACCTGGACATTCAGAACGTACCCCCCTCCTGTGGCGCGGGGAACGGCGAATCCTCCCCAACACCCTTGGGGCACCTTCGTGTTGACAGGTCCGGGCCTCATGGGTGCGGTGGGTCCGCCACGATGGGCCCATGACCACGGAGGTGACCAAGCCCCCGACGCCCCGCGAAGAGCCGACAGCGGTCCCCGACCGCCTGGGCTCCGGTCCCGCCGGGGTTCACGACGCGGGGCGCACGGCACACCCGCGACACCTGGGTGAAGGAGGACCGGGTCGACCGCGCGCTGCGGTTCGCGACGACGGAGGGTGGGTGCCGAAGGACATCGAGGGCGGGTACGAGCGCGTCACGCCCGAGATGCGGCGGCACCGGCTGGACCGTCTGGACCGTCTGGAAGCACGGTGGCGACGGGGTCGGGGGCGAGGGAATGATCTGCCGTCGGGACGATCTCCCAAAAATCCTCTGAATGATCAAGAAAACCCCCCGGACCGACCTTGGTCCGGGGGGTTTTGCCTGTTCAGACACCGTGGGCGCGGACGGTTTCGAACCGCCGACATCTGCTTTGTAAGAGCAGCGCTCTACCCCTGAGCTACGCACCCGTGGATGAGGGAACAGCGTACATGCCGGACGGCCCTGCCCCGCAAACCCGTTCCCCCGGCCCGGGCGGCGGCGGGAAGCGGGCGTGGGAGAGGGGGGCTGGCCCCACCAACGAGACGGTGGCCGGCCGGATCGTCGGCGGGTGGGTGGGGTTCTAGCGTGAGGGGACATCGCGGGAACCAGCAGGGGGAATGATCACCAATGGCCGGGAGCCTTGTTCGACTCCGTCGTGAGCAGCGTCGTCGTGAGCACCGTCGTCGTGGGCGCGTCCGCCGGGGGGTGGTGGCGCTCGTGAGTGGGGGGCTGCTGGCCGGAGCGGTGGCGGGGTGCGGGAGTGCCGACGCGGAGAGCGCCCCCGAGGAGCGGAAGGTGTTCGCGCTCGCCGGGGAGAGGCTCACCATCGACAGCGACAACGCGGCCGTCGAGGTCGTCGCCGCCGATGTCGAGAAGGTCGAGGTGACCCGGCGGGTCGACGGGTGGGTCTTCGCCGGCAGCGGGCCCGAGGCGTCGTGGCGGCTCACGGGGGACCGGCTGGTGCTGCGGGTCAAGTGCTCCGGCGTCGTCACGGACTGCCAGGGGCTGCACCGGGTGACGGTGCCGCGCGAGGTCGCCGTGACCGTGATCGACGACAACGGGGGTGTCACCGCGTCCGGGCTCCGGACGCCGCTGCGGATCGAGACCGACAACGGGGATGTGACCGTGCGGAGGACCAGCGGGGCACTCGACCTCGTGAGCGACAACGGCACCATCACCACCGAGGGGGTCACCGCCGGCACCGTGCGAGCCCGGTCCGACAACGGGGACATCCGGATCGGGCTGGGGGCGGGGGCGGTGCCCGAGCGGGTGGAGGCGGTCAGCGACAGCGGGGACATCCGGATCGCGCTGCCGCGCGCCGGAGCCCCGTACGACGTCGGCGCCAAGAGCGACAACGGCTCGGTCGACATCGGCGTACCGACCGACGACGGCAGCCGGAACGCGGTGACCGCGACGAGCGACAACGGCTCGGTGAAGGTGCGCACCGCCGAGTAGGGCGGCCGGGTGGCGGGGCCGCGAACCAATCGGCCCGTGTGTTCGTCGGTACCAGGTGGGAGAATGTACCGGGTACGGCGACGCAGCACGGGAGAGGGATGTGACGGCGACACACACGCAGCCGCACGCAAGAGCGACAGCGAGTGGCGTCCGGGATGTCCTGGCCCTGGTGCTGCTGCCGGTTCCGCTGGCGGTGGCCGTCCTCGCCGGCTCCTTCACCGGCGGGGGTACGCGGCGCTGGTTCGGCGGGCGGGGCGAGAGCCGGCGGGCCGACGCGCAGGCCGCGAAGGACGCCGCCGCCGCTGCCTTCTACGAGCTGGACAGCGCCCAGCGCGAGCTGCGGATCTCCATCGAGACGATCACGGCCGTGGACAGCACCCCGCGGGCACAGCGGGCCGTGGACGGCTTCGCGGCCCTCGGCCGGCGGATCGACGAGGTGAGCCACCACTACATCACCGCCGTCGACGCGCACGATCTCGACCGGGACGACCTGGAGCCCGCCGCCGCCTCCCGGGCCCGCGACGAGCTGGACCGGGCGAAGGACGAGCTGGCCGGGGTGAAGGCCGATCTCGACCGGTTCGCCGAGGGGCTCGGACCGCTGCTCGACACGGCGGAGAGCCAGCTCGCCCGGCTCGCGCCGGCCGTGGAGCGGGCGCGAGCGGCGCTCCTCTCCGCGAGCAATGCTCTCGACACGGTGCGCGGCTCCGGAATGCGGGCGGACGATCTCGCCGCCCGGCTCGCCGCGCTCGCCCCCGAGCTGACCAAGCTCAACCAGGGCGCGGGCCGCCATGGCGTCCCCGGGACACTGCACCGCGCCGACCGGGTGCTGCGCGACGCCGAGGCCGTGCGCACCGAGGCCGAGCGGCTCCCCGAGCGCGCCGCCGAGATCGACCGGCGGCTGGTGTCGCTGCGTACCCGCGCGGAGGCCCTCACCACGCGGACCGAGTCCGTGGAGCCGGTCCTCAGCGAGCTGCGGCGCCGTTTCTCCGCCGCCTGCTGGCAGGATCTCCAGCCCGTGCCCGAGCAGGCCGCGCGCGGTCTGCGCCAGGCCGGGGAGAAGCTCCGCGAGGCCGCCACCGCCCGGGACGAGCAGCGGTGGCCCGACGCGACCGCCCTGCTCAGCACCGTACGAGCCCTGCTGAACAGCACCGACGAGGCCGTCTCGGCCGCCGGTGACCGGCTTCAGCAGCTCAACGCCGTCGCCAAGGACCCCCGGCAGGAGATCGAGCGCACCCGTTTCGCGGTGCGCGACGCCCAGCGCCTCGCGATGACCGGGCGGCAGACCCCCGATCCCCGCCACGCCCGTCCGCTCGACGAGGCGGTCGCCCGGCTGGACCGGGCCGTCGCCGGGCTCGACGGCCGCCACCCCGACTACTGGCACTTCCTCACCGAGACCGAGGCCGTCCGGCGCGCCGCCGCCCTCGTGGTCGAGCGGATCAGGGAGGACCGGGTCGCCGGAAAGCCGTGATCCCGGGCCCGCGGCCCCTGCCGCGCCCCGGGGCGGAACGCGTAGCCTTGCGCCATGCCCCGATATGACTTTCGCTGCCGCAGCTGCGGCGACACCTTTGAAGTGAACCGGCCCATGGCCCGGTCCGCCGACCCGGCCGTCTGCCCCGCCGGTCACCAGGACACGGTCCGGCTGCTCTCCACCGTCGCCGTCGGCGGGTCGAGCACCGGGCCCGCCCCCGCGCCGAGCGGCGGTGGCGGAGGCGGTGGCTGCTGCGGCGGGGGCTGCTGCGGCTGACCCCGCCCGCCGCGCGGGACGCGCGCGTCTCATGTGCCCAGGTACCGCAGCACCGCCAGCACCCTGCGCGAGTACCCCGGCGTCCCGCTCAGCCCCAGCTTCTCGAAGATCGCGTTGATGTGCTTCTCGACCGCGCTCTGCGAGACATGGAGCCGCGCGGCGATGGCCCCGTTCGCATGGCCCTGCGCCATCTCCGCCAGCACGTCCCGCTCCCTGGCCGTCAGCCGGGAGAGCGGGTCCGTGCGGCTGCCGCGCGTCAGCAGTTGGCGTACGACATCGGGATCGAACGCCGCCTCCCCCCGCGCCACCCGCTCCAGCGCGTCCAGGAACTCGTCCACCTGGACCACCCGGTCCTTCAGGAGATAGCCGACGCCCCCGGAGTCCGAGGTCAGCAGCTCGGTGGCGTACCGCTTCTCCACGTACTGCGAGAGCACCAGCACCCCCACCCCCGGCCAGCGGCGGCGGATCTCCAGGGCCGCGCGGAGCCCCTCGTCGGTGTGGGTCGGGGGCATCCGGACATCGGCGACGACCACATCGGGGCGCTCCCCCGCGACGGCCGCCAGCAGCCGCTCGGCGTCGCCGACCGCCGCCAGGACCTCATGGCCCTCCTCGGCGAGCAGACGTATCAGCCCCTCCCTGAGGAGGGTCGAGTCCTCGGCCAGCATGATGCGCACGGCAGCTCCGCGGTGATGGTGGTGGGTCCGCCGGCCGGGCTGTGCACCCCGAACCGGCCGTCGAGAGCGGCGACTCTGCTCGCGAGTCCGGTGAGCCCGCCGCCGGTGGGGTCGGCGCCGCCCGCGCCGTCGTCCTCGATCCGCAGCCGGAGCGTCCCGCCGTCGCCGCGCAGCTCCACCGCTATCCGGGTGGCCCCGGAGTGCTTCACCACATTGGTGACGGCCTCGGAGACGACGAAGTACGCGACGGTCTCCACCTGTCTGCCGGGCGGCTCGGCCAGTTCGCAGATCAGCCGCACGGGCAGCGGGGTGCGTTCGGCGACCGTCTCCAGGGCGGCGCGCAGCCCCGCCTCGTCGAGGACGGTCGGGTAGACGCGCCAGGCGACCTCGCGCAGTTCGACCAGGGCGCGGCGGCTCTCCTCATGGGCCTGGAGGAGGAGCTGGTCGGCGCGTTGGGGGTCGCGGCTGCGGCGGGCGCGGCCCAGCAGCATGCCGAGGGCGACCAGACGCTGCTGGACGCCGTCGTGCAGGTCGCGCTCGATACGGCGGCGCTCGTCGTTGACCGCGTCCATGACCTCGGATCGGCTGGTGGCGAGCTGGGCGATGCGCCGCTCCAGCGCGTCCTGGCGGCCGGGGCCGAGGAGGCGGCGGACGAGCCAGGCCTCCAGGAGTACGGTGCCGTGGACGCCCTGGGCGCAGAGGATCGCGACAAAGACCCCCAGGAGGCCGGTGGCGATCACTTCCAGCGGATAATCGATCCCGATGACGAACCAGCCGAAGAGGGCGAAGAGCATCCAGGACAGCCCGGTGAGCAGACAGGACAGAATGAAACCGCCGAGCAGGCCGAGCGGGATGCGGGCGAGGGCGTAGCGTGCGGCGCGGAGGTCGTCGTACGGCACGGGGGCGCGGCCGGGGGAGAGCCGGAACCGGGCGAGACGGCGCAGTTCGATCCCGGTCACCCGGCGGGCGAGCGGTCCCAGACGGCGCGGCAGCGCCCGGCGGGCCCGGGGCCAGGCGGCGACCGGAAGTGCGGCGAGCCCCGTGAGAAGCGCGAGAATGAGTTCCAGTACGGCGGTGACGGCCCCTGCGGCCAGCCCCGCCGTGCAGAGCGCGCCGCGCACCGCGACCGCTCGACCGGTTCCTCGTTCCCCCGTCCCATTCATGACCGGCAACCTAGCCGTTCGTTCCGTCCCGCACACTGGGGTACACCGCAAGGAAGTCTACGGACCTCTTCAGCCTCTCTTCAGCTGCGGTTTTCTACCGTGAAAGGCATGCATTCCATGATCATCAGCAGCGCTGCGGGCGCTGAGGGCGGTGCTCCGGGTTGGGTCACCGACATGATGGACACCCTGGGGGCGCCGGGGGCCGGCATCCTCATCGCCCTGGAGAATCTCTTCCCTCCGCTGCCGAGCGAGGTCATCCTGCCGCTGGCGGGCTTCGCCGCCAGCACCGGGAAGATGAATCTGTACGCGGCGCTGCTGTGGACCACCGCCGGCTCGGTGATCGGCGCGCTGGCGCTGTACGGGGTGGGGGCGCTGCTCGGCCGTGACCGGACGATCGCCATCGCCTCCAAGCTGCCGCTGGTGAAGGTCTCGGACATCGAGAAGACCGAGGCGTGGTTCAACAAGCACGGCACGAAGGCGGTGTTCTTCGGGCGGATGATTCCGATCTTCCGGTCACTGATATCGGTGCCGGCCGGGGTCGAGCGGATGCCGATCCCGATCTTCCTCGGGCTGACCACGCTGGGCAGCGCGATCTGGAACACGATCTTCGTGATGGCCGGGTATCTGCTCGGGGAGAACTGGACGGAAGTCACCGGCTATGTCTCCACCTACTCCAAGGTGGTGCTGGTGTTCGCGGTCATCGGAGTCGTGGCGTTCATCGGGGTCCGGGTCTTCAAGCCGGGAGCGGGCAGCCGGCGCAAATGAGCACGGGGGCATGACAGCGCCCCCGGGACCGGCCGTCTCTCCGCCGGTCCCGGGGGCGCTGTCATGCCCGCGGCCATGCTCACTGTGCCGCCGCCTCAGGGGGCGAGGAACCGCCGGAGGATCTCCTCGCCGGCGGCGACGCCCTTCTCCGCCAGCGCCCCGACGTGCGGGGCGCTCCAGCCGCTGTCCGCCAGCTCGCCGTGGCCGGGCCGCCAGCCCCGGTCGGCGGCGAGCAGCAGATCGGCGTCGAGGAGGGAGTCCCCGGCCGCGAGAATCCGCTCGGCACCGGTGCGGCGGGCCACCTCGCGCAGGGCCGCGCTCTTGGTGAGCGGCCTCGGTACGGCGTAGATCTTCCGGCCCTGGAGGGAGACCGACCAGCCCCGGGCGCCGGCCCAGTCGGCCAGCTCCTTGACCCAGCCCTCGGGCAGCAGGGCCCGCTCGACCACCAGATAGGCGAAGAGCTCCTCGGCGGTGCGCTCCTTCAGCAGCCAGGCCGGGTCGGCGGTGGCCCGCAGATGGGCGCGGATCTCGGCGAGCGGCGCGCAGCCGTCGGCGAGCCGGCCCGCGACCTGCCGCCGCCAGTGCGGGTCCGACTCCCCGTCGACGAGGATGTGGCCGCCGTTGGCGCAGATGGCGTACGCGGGGGGCGGGCCGGGGAGGTGGATGCGGCCGTACTGCTCCCGGGTGCGGGTGGTGGCCGGGACGAAGACGGTCTCGGCGGCGAGCCGGGGCAGCAGACCGGCCGCCTCCTCGGTGACATACGAGAGCGGGCGGCCCTGGTAGACCTCGACGCAGAGCAGCCGGGGGGCGTCCGCGTCGGCCATGGTGAGCTGGAGGGCCCCGGCGGAGTAGATGAGCGTACGGTCCAGATCGCTCGCGACCAGGGTGGCGGCGGGGCGGGGGGTGCTCACGGGACCGCTCGCCAGGGGGGTCACGGGGGTGCTCACAGGGACGTCACCGCCGTGCCGTCGGCGCCGGTCGCGCCGCGGGTGAAGCGCGGGTGGATCAGCCCGACACAGCTGTACGGGAGATCGCCGACCTCTTCGACGGGAACGCCGCGCTGGTCGGCGAGCAGCCGCACATGGTCGAGGTCGGCGCCGGCGCCGGCCCGGGCGAGGATCTTCCAGGGGACGCGCCGCAGCAGCACCCGGGTGGTCTCGCCGACTCCCGGCTTGACCAGGTTCACATCGTGGATGCCGTACTCCTCGCTGATCCGCTCGACGGCCGCCCAGCCCTCCCAGGTGGGGGCCCGGTCCGCCGCCAGCATCTCCTTGGCCTCGGCCTCCACGGTCGGGGCGACCTCGGAGAAGCGGGCGGCGACGGTGTCGAGGAAGTGTCCTGAGACATCGGCGGCGGCGAGGTCGCGGTAGAACTTCGCGCCGTGGAAGTCGTCCGGGCCGACGAGGTCGGCGCGGAGGACGGTGCGCGAGACCAGCCCGGAGACGGTGGAGTTGAGACAGGCCGAGGGTATGAGGAAGTCGTCGCGGGTGCCGTAGGTGCGGACGCAGCCGCCGGGGTCGGCGAGGACGGCGATCTCGGGCCGGAAGCCCTCGAACGCGGCGAGGGCGGCGCTCAGCTCCCGGGTGATGGCGCCCTTGCCGGTCCATCCGTCGACGAAGACGATGTCCGCCGGGTCGTGGTGGAGCCGGAGCCAGCGCAGGGCGTTGGCGTCGATGCCCCGGCCCCGGACGATGGAGACGGCGTAGTGCGGCAGCTCCAGGCCGTGCCGCCACTGGGCCCAGCGGCGCATCAGGATGCCGACGGGGGTGCCGGCCCGCGCCAGCGACACGAGGACGGGGCGCTCGGACTCCCGCTCGGCGAGAACGGTCTCGGTGACCGTGCCCACGGCGCGCGCGATCCGGGCGGCGGAGCCGGCCAGCGCGGTGCGGAACAGCCGCTGGTACTCCTCGCTGGGCTGGTACTCCACCGGCAGCGACTCGGCGTAGTGCGCGCCACCGCTCTGGATGGCCTCCTCGCGCTCCTCGGTGGGGGCCTCCAGCTCGGTGTCCGAGAGGTCCTGGAGCAGCCAGCCGACCTCGTCGGCGGCGTAGGAGGAGAACGCGGGGCCCCGGAGCGGGCCGGGGAGGGTGCCGGGCGGCGGCTCGGACGGCGGCTCGGACGGCATGGCGGCCCTTTCGGGTACGTGGCTGGGCACGACGGCGAGGACGAGGCGCGGGGTGTGGCCGGCGAGCCGGTCGAGCAGCCCGCCGGGGGCGTGGAGCGCGGGCGTGTCGGCGGTGGAGTCGACCACGGCGACGACCGCGTCGAACCCGGCGCCGGCGACGTTGTAGGCGTACCGCTCGCCGGGGCCGTCCGCCGGGCCGTCGTGGGCGGGGAAGACGAGCCGGGTGCGGATGGCGTAGCCGGGGTCGTCGACGGCGAGGACGGGTGAGCGGGTGGTGGTGGAGTACCGCACCTCGGCGGAGGTGAGCCGCTCCAGGGCGGTGGCGAGGCGCAGGGGCGCGTACATCAGCTCCTCGCACCCGAGGACGAGGACGCGGGCGGGGGGCTCCGCCCCGGGGGCCGCACCGGGGCCCGTGCGCGGGTCGGCACCGGGAGTGCCCGGGGCCGGGGGCAGGCCGATGACGCGGGCGGGGGCCTCCGCACCGGGGGCCGTGCCGGGGGCAGCGCCCGGGGCCGGGGGCAGGTCGAGGGCGTGGGCGAGGCGGGCGGCCATGGCGGGGAGCGCCGACTCCAGCCGGTGCCGGTGGGCGGGGAGGAAGCCGTGACGACCGCCGTCGGGCAGCCCGGCGGGCCAGTCAAGGGCGACCCGGCGCACCCCGCCGGGGCCGGTGAGCGGGCCGGCGAGCGGGCCGGGGGCAGGACCAGGAGCAGGACCGGGGGCCGGCTCGTCCCGCTCGTGCTCGGCGACCAGCGCCTGCCCGGCCGCCAGCACCCCCTCGGGAAGGCTGACCGTGCCCGACATCAGCGTCACCAGCTCCACGCGCGCGCCGATCTCCGCGGCGAACTCCGTCAGCCGGCCCCGGTCGGCCGGGGAGCGCACATCGACCAGCGCGACGATCACATACCGCTCGCGCGGCGCTATCCGGTGCAGCTCACGGATGGTGTTGAGGACCGTGTTGCCGGTGGAGAACTCGTCGTCGACAAGGATCAGCGGGCCCTGCCGGGAGAGCAGACCGGGGTCGTCGGGCAGCAGGAGGTGCGAGGTGGCGTGGGAGTGGGACTCCTCGAAGCCGCCCGCGCTCTCCACCCCGGCGACCGGACGGCGGGTGGAGTGGAGATACGGCGCGAGCCCCACCCCGTCCGCCACCGAGTGGCCGAGGCCGGTCGCGGTCTCCGCGTAGCCGAGGACCACCGCGCGGGCGGCCTCCTCGTCGCCCAGCAGCTCCCGCACCCGGACCCCGAGGCCGCGGCCCGCCTCGTACACCACGGCGGGCGACTGGGGCACATGCTTGCCCAGCACATTCGACACCAGCAGATGCGCCCGTTTGGGGTTGCGCCGCAGGGCGAGGCCCAGCAGGGCGGGGAGCCGCTCGTCCCCTTCGAGCCCTATGCCGAGGCGCCGCGCGACCCATGTTCCGGACCAGACCACCGTGACCGTCTCTTCTCTCTCGTCGTTCGTGCCGCGGGGTGCCGCCCGCACGGTCCACCGTTCACCGTTCGCCGCTCACCGGGTGTGTCAGGTGCCGGAGAGGCCCGCGGTGAGCAGCTCCACGAAGCCGATGTCCTCGCGGGCGACGCCGAACGCCTCGGCGCGCAGCAGGGTGCGCTCGGCCCAGGCCCGGTGCGGCTTCACCTCGTTCATCTTGTTCGTGTAGGAGGAACGCAGCACCCCGCCGCCGCCGCGCTCGGGGCGCAGGATGTCCTGGGCGTCGCTGTACTCCTCGTGGCTGACGACGGAGAGCGCGTGGACGGGCAGGACGTGGGAGGGGTGGATACAGGTCTTTCCGGTGAGCCCGTTGGCCCGGTCGAGTGCTATCTCGCGGAGGAGGCCGTCCAGGTCGTGCTCGATGAGCGCGGTGCGCACGGCCTCGGCCCGGACCTCCAGGAAGGGGCTGCGCCGCAGCTGGGGCTTGAACATGCGCTCCTGGAGGCGGAAGTACTCCCAGACGGGGCCGGTGACCGTGAAACCGGTGCCGTCCGCCCGGCCGAGGACATTGACCACGTCGGCGATGACGGCGGCGACGATGCGGACGTCGTAGGCGGTCATGTCCGGCGAGCGGCGCAGTCCGTAGGCGGAGCAGAAGTCGGTGACGCCCAGGCGCAGCGCCAGCACCCGGTCGCGGTACTTGTCGACGGTGCGGGCGATACCGGCGAGGGTCTCGGTCCTGGTCTCCAGATGGAGCAGCTCCGGTGACTCCAGGACGGGCATGGCGAAGAGCCGGTGCCCGGTGGCGGCCTCGGCGGCGGTGAGGGCCTCCAGGAAGGGGACGCCGCGCTCCTCCGTGAACTTGGGTAGTACAAAACCGGACAGTCTGCGGACGGAGGGTCCGAGGCGCCGGGCGAGATCGGGGATCTGGGCGGGTTCGCGGACCCGGATGAAGAGCAGCGGCAGCTCCCCGCCGCGCGCGTCGAGATCGGCGAAGTGGCGGACGAGGTTCTCCTCGGCCTCCTCCACGTCGGCGTCGTCGATGGAGTCCTCCAGGCAGAGGACCATGGAGACGACTCCGCTGGCGATCTGCTTGCGCACGTCGTCGGCGAGCCTGGGCCGGTTGGCCGGGCTGTAGAGCGTGGCCCCGAGCGCGGCCGCGAGCATCCTCGGCGAGGACGCGGCGGTGAACTCGGCGGGCTGCCGATGGAACAGCCGTTCGCGGGCGGCAGTCGAAATCTGCCCGAAATGACGCATGTGACTCCCCCGTACTGCTGAGCGGCCTGCCCTACTGACGTGGCCGGTAATAGTACGTACAGATGTATGTCATGAGTTCCCGGAGCCCATGAACTCCGCGTAACACCCTGATGTGGTTTAAATGTCCCATACCGTCCTGGGAGCGGGGCAACCGGCCCGGGGCACCGTGACGCGTTGTCCGGGCCGCCCCCGAGCAGGCAGGATGACGGGCATGACGCACACGATGATGAAGGGCTCGAACGTCCCCCTCCACGCGACCGCGGTACGCGCCGTGCTGCGCTGGACCCCGGGTGCCGGCCTCCCCGATGTGGATGCCTCGGCCCTGCTGCTCGGCCCCGATGCCCGTGTGCGCTCGGACGAGGACTTCGTCTTCTACAACCAGCCCCGGCACCCCTCGGGGCTGGTGCGGCGGCTGTCGAAGAAACAGGTCGGCGAGGAGCTGACGGACGCGGTCGAGGCCGACCTCGCCGCGCTCGACGGCTCCGTCGATCAGGTGGTGCTGGCCGCCTCCTCCGACGGCGACACCTTCCGGAACGTGCGCGACCTGCGGATTCTGATCTATGACGCCGCGCGCGGCGACGGGGAGCCGCTGGCGGTCTTCGATGTGCGGGCGGAGACCGGCGAGGAGACCGCGATCATCTGCGGGGAGCTGTACCGGCGCGGGGACCGGTGGAAGTTCCGGGCGGTGGGGCAGGGCTATCCCACCGGTCTGGTGGGGCTGGCCACCGATTTCGGTATCTCCGTGGACGAGAACAGCCCGGAGGCGGAGGCGGAGCCGGGCACGGCACCCGCGCCCCCGGTCTCGTACGGCTATCCGCACACCGCGCCGGGAGCGCCCGGCGCACGGCAGGCACCGGACCGCCCCGCCTACGGCTACCCCCAGCCGTCCTCGGGACAGGGCCGTACGGGGTACGGCTATCCGCAGCCCGCCGCCGTCTCCGCGCCCGATCCCGAGTTCCGGCTGCCGCCGATGGGCCCTCAGTTCATCCGCCCCTGAGAGCCCGGAGCCCGCTAGGCCCGGGTCTTGTAACCGCGGCCCCACTGGAGGCCCCAGCCATAGAGTCGGTCCAGCTCCGCCTGGAAGCCGTAGACGAACTTGACCTCGCGGCGCACCACCAGGTCGCCCTTGACGTTCTCCAGCGAGAAGACCGCGCAGGAGCGGGCCTGGGGGGCCTGTTCGTCCAGCTCTATCTCCACCCGGGGGCCGCTGCTCGGGTAGAGCGTCACCAGCGCGTGGGTGCGGTCGAAGGCCGGCGTCTGGTCGTAGATGTAGACGAAGAAGAGCAGCCGCTTGATCTCGGCGTGATGGTCGAGATTGACGTAGATCGTCTCGCCGGAGCCGGAGCCGAACCGGTCATCGCCGCTGAGGCGGACATACGGGGCCTCGTTGGTGGAGCCGAGGAAGTCGCCGAGCGGCTGGACGACGCCCTTGGTGCCGTCGGCCAGCTCATAGAGACAGCCCAGGTCGAGGTCGACATTGACCATGCCCTGGGTGTGGGCCTGCACCACCTCGGGCTTGAAGAGCTTGAGGGGGTGCCGCAGCAGCTGACCGCTCTGCCGGGACCTGCGCCCGATGTCCGAGGTGCGCATCCGCCAGGAGAGGTTGACGCGCAGATGCCCGGTGGCCGCCCCCTGCTTGCTCAGCGACACGGACGGGCGGCGCCGCGTCAGTGCGATGGAGTTCCCGGCGCTGCCCGTGTCGAACTGCGCCGATCTGCCCTGCCACAGGCTGTCCCAGAAGGCCATGCCCCGCCCCCAGTCCTCTCGTCGGTCCCCGCCGCCCCGCGCTCCGCGGGGCGGCCCGAGGCCGGTGCCTCGCCGCCGCCCCGCTCAGAGCGTTCCCTCATTGGGTGCCCGGTCACACCCCGGGGTCTCAGTGTGGCTCAGCCTTTTCGCCCAGGGCTTTCCCCTGGCCCGCGAGGGAGCGGTTGCGCCGGACCGAGGACCAGAAGGAGGCACCGATCAGCAGGACGCCGATCGAGCCGGTGATGATCTCGGGGATTTCGTACTGGATGGTGACGAGCAGGATGACCGCGAGCGCGCCGATCGCGTAGTGGGCGCCGTGCTCCAGGTAGACGTACTCGTCGAGGGTGCCCTGGCGGACCAGATAGACGGTGAGGGAACGGACGTACATCGCGCCGATACCGAGACCCAGGGCCATGAGCACGATGTCGTTGGTGACGGCGAAGGCGCCGATGACACCGTCGAAGGAGAAAGAGGCGTCCAGGACTTCGAGGTAGAGGAACATGAAGAAGGCGGCCTTGCCGCCGATGGCGACGGCCGAAACCTTCTTGCCGCTCGCCCTGGCCTTCTCCTCCTGCTCGTGCTCGCGCTCCTCCTCTTCCTCGAGTTTCTTCTCGAAGAAGCCCGAGAGCCCGCCGACGACGAGATAGGTGATCAGACCGGCGACACCGGACAGCAGCACCGTCTCGGCCTTGTCGGCATGTCCGCCGCCGTGCTGGTGGGCGCTCTTGGCGAAGGTCATGGCGCTGCCCATCAGAATGATCAGGGCGATGCAGACCGAGAGCATGTCGACCTTGCCGAGCTTGGCGAGGGGACGCTCCAGCCAGCCGAGCCACTTGATCTCCCGGTCCGCGAAAATGAAGTCCAGGAAGATCATGAGCAGGAACATGCCGCCGAAGGCGGCGATGGACGGATGGGCGTCGGTGACCAGTTCCTGGTATTTGTCCTTGTCGTTGAGAGCCAGTTCAACGGCCTCGATGGGGCCGATCTGCGCACTGACGGCCACAATGACGACGGGGAAGACCAGCCGCATACCGAATACGGCGATGAGGATGCCGATCGTGAGGAAGATTTTCTGCCAGAAGGCATTCATCTTCTTCAGGATTCCGGCGTTGACGACCGCATTGTCGAAGGACAGCGAGATTTCGAGGATGGACAGGATCGCGACGATCCCGAACGCGGTCCACCCGCCGTAGAACACGGCCGCGACCAGCCCGAGCGCGGTGACCGCGAAGGACCAGCCGAAGGTTTTCAGAACCACTGGCACCCAATCGTTTCCATGGGGACCCTCCCGGGCAGAGCCGGAGGAAGGCACTCCCCCGCGCCAGGGACGGGAAGATCCCCCGCTCTGTGCGCGGAATTATGAAACATTTACTCCGAAGTCTAGGGCGATGCCCCGCAGGCCCGACGCGTACCCCTGGCCGACCGCGCGGAATTTCCACTCGCCGTGGTAGCGGTACAGCTCGCCGAAGATCATCGCGGTCTCGGTGGAGGCGTCCTCGCTCAGGTCGTAGCGCGCCAGTTCCTGGCCGTCCGCCTGATTGACCACTCGGATAAAAGCATTGCTGACCTGGCCGAATGCCTGTCCACGGCGGTCGGCGTCATGGATGGAGACCGGGAAGATGATCTTGTCGACACCGGCCGGCACCTCCGTGAGACGGACCAGCAGCGACTCGTCGTCGCCGTCCCCCGCGCCCGTGAGATTGTCGCCGGTGTGCTCGACGGAGCCCTCGGGGCTCGTGAGGTTGTTGTAGAAGACGAAGTACTCATCGCCGAGGACCCGGCCGCCGCCGCAGAGCAGCGCGCTCGCGTCGAGGTCGAAATCGGCTCCGGTGGTGGTGCGGACATCCCAGCCGAGCCCGATCAGCACCTGAGTGAGGTTCGGTGCGGCCTTGGAGAGGGAGACATTGCCTCCCTTGGCGAGCGTGACGCCCATGATCTGGTCCTCCCCAGCGACAGAGGTGGTGCGGGTGTGCCCCGGCGCCGCGTTCGATGCGAAGGCGGCGCCGGGGGTGGTGCGGTCGGCAGGGCTCAGACGTTGACGCCGAAGTCCTGCGCGATGCCGCGCAGGCCCGAGGCGTACCCCTGGCCGATGGCGCGGAACTTCCACTCCGCGCCGTTGCGGTACAGCTCGCCGAAGACCATGGCGGTCTCGGTCGAGGCGTCCTCGCTCAGGTCGTAGCGGGCGAGTTCGTTGTTGTCGGCCTGGTTGACCACGCGGATGAACGCGTTGCGGACCTGGCCGAAGGACTGCTGACGGGCCTCGGCCTCATAGATCGAGACCGGGAAGACGATCTTGTCGACATCGGCGGGCACACCCGCGAGGTTGACCTTGATCTGCTCGTCGTCGCCCTCGCCCTCACCGGTGAGGTTGTCACCGGTGTGCTCGACGGAGCCGTCGGCGCTCGTGAGGTTGTTGAAGAAGACGAAGTTGCCGTCGTTGGTGACCTTGCCCTCGCCGTTGGTCAGCAGAGCGCTGGCGTCCAGGTCGAAGTCCGTACCGGTGGTGGTGCGGACATCCCAGCCCAGACCCACGACAACAGCGGTCAAACCGGGCGCGGCCTTGGACAGCGAGACATTGCCGCCCTTGCTGAGGCTGACTCCCACGGGTCCCTCCAGTGGTGTACGGGGGCAGCGCCCCCGTCGTGCGTTCGTGTTCGGATCAACGAATGGATCGGACCGATCCTAGTGACCGGTTCCCGCGCGAAACAGGTTTTCGCGCGAGTGGCCTGCCGGTGCCGCCGGCCGCCGGGAACCCGGCGGCCGGGGACCCGGCCCCGGGACCGCCCGGGGTCGGCCCCGGGCGCGGGCTCAGAGGGTTTCCAGCGCCTTGACGTACTCGTTCAGGTCGCGGGCGTCGGGGAGCGCGTTGACGACGCTCCAGCGGACCACGCCCTCCTTGTCGATGACGAAGGTGCCGCGGACCGCGCACCCCTTCTCCTCGTCGAAAACGCCGTACGCCCGCGAGGTCTCGCCGTGCGGCCAGAAGTCCGAGAGCAGCGGGTACTCCAGCCCCTCCTGCTCGGCGAAGACGCGCAGGGTGTGGATGGAGTCGTTGGAGACGGCGAGGAGCTGGGTGTCGTCGTTGACGAACTTCGGCAGCTCGTCGCGGAGAGCGCACAGCTCGCCGGTGCACACGCCGGTGAAGGCGAAGGGGTAGAAGAGGAGAACCACGTTCTTCTCGCCGCGGAACCCGGAGAGGCTCACCGTGCGCCCGTGGTTGTCCTTCAGTTCGAACGCGGGGGCCTTGGTGCCGACCTCGATCGCCATGACGTGTGAATCCCTTCGCTGAGACACTGAGACCGTTCGGGTGAGGGTGTCCACCCTAGGGTCCCCTCCCGTCCCGCGCGGGACGGGGGCGGGGCGGGCGGACCCGGGCACGGGCCGGACCGGGGGCGGGGCGGGCTCCCGGGCACGGGCCGGACCGGGTACCGGGAGGGCCGGGCGCCCGGCGGACCGGGCACGGGCTCCCGGGCGGGAGGGGGAGCGCGGGCCGGCGGCGGGGAATGCCGAGGCCCCCTCCGGCAGCGACCGGAAGGGGCGTCGAACTCATGTCCGGACTCAGGGCCCAGGACTCACTCTCTGTGACTGCTCAGCGCTTGGGGGCCACCAGCCTGCTGCCGGCCCAGTCCTTGGCCACGCTGATGCTCTTCGTCTGAGAGAGTCCGGCCGTCTGGGCGGCCTCGCTGATGTCGCTGGGCTCGACGTAGCCGTCCCGGCCGGTCTTCGGAGTCAGCAGCCAGACCACGCCGCCGTCCTCAAGGAGACCGATGGCGTCCACCAGTGCGTCTGTCAGATCCCCGTCCTCGTCGCGGAACCAGACGACAACGGCGTCGGCGACGTCGTCATAGTCCTCGTCCACGAGGTCCTGGCCGGTCACGGACTCGATGCCTTCGCGGAGATCCTGGTCGGCGTCGTCGTCGTAGCCGATCTCCTGGACCACCTGTCCGGGCTCGAACCCCAGCCTCGCTGCTGGGTTGGTCCGCTCCTCCGCGTGGTCCGCGGTCGCGCTCACGGCTTGCCTCCTGATCATGTTCGGTAGATGCTGCGGCCTCGCGCGTACGCGTGGCGTTGGCCGTAGTCCACACGGATGGGGCGGATCGCGCAAGTACCCGGCCGTCCAGACCGCCGAAACGGTGACGTTTGCGCCCGTCTCGACGCAACTCCAGACACGTTCCGCCACGACCTGGGCAATCTGCCACACCATTCGGACTTGTTTGCCACTTTACGTCCACTCGCCGCCCCCATCGGAACCGAACACCCAAACGGAACGCTTTACCGGGTTGGGCGTAAGGTTGCGATTTGACCCGCCCCGTCGGCGGGGACCGGTCAGGATGTCAGCGGGATCACGGGTTACCCCTCGGTAGAGATGACGTTTCCCTCCCCGGGGTACACGATGGAGGCGGTGCGGCACCGCCCGACAACTCCCGCGGGAACTCCCCATCGGACCCCTCCCGCGGAACTCTCCCGAGCAGCGAAGGAATAGCGTGGCTTCCGGATCAGACCGCAACCCGATCATCATTGGCGGCCTTCCCAGCCAGGTCCCGGACTTCGATCCCGAAGAGACCCAGGAGTGGCTGGACTCACTCGACGCCGCCGTCGACGAGCGGGGCCGGGAGCGCGCCCGCTATCTGATGCTCCGGCTCATCGAGCGGGCCCGCGAGAAGCGGGTGGCCGTGCCGGAGATGCGCAGCACGGACTACGTCAACACCATCGCCACCAAGGACGAGCCGTTCTTCCCGGGCAACGAGGAGATCGAGCGGAAGGTCCTCAACGCCACCCGCTGGAACGCGGCGGTGATGGTCTCGCGGGCCCAGCGCCCGGGGATCGGGGTCGGCGGCCACATCGCCACCTTCGCCTCCTCGGCCTCCCTCTACGACGTCGGCTTCAACCACTTCTTCCGGGGCAAGGACCGGGGCGACGGCGGGGACCAGATCTTCTTCCAGGGCCATGCCTCGCCCGGGATCTACGCCCGTGCCTTCCTGCTCGACCGGCTCAGCGAGGCCCAGCTCGACGCCTTCCGCCAGGAGAAGTCCAAGGCTCCGAACGGCCTCTCCAGCTATCCGCACCCCCGGCTGATGCCGGACTTCTGGGAGTTCCCGACCGTCTCGATGGGCCTCGGCCCCCTCGGCGCGATCTACCAGGCCCGGATGAACCGCTATATGCAGGCGCGGGGCATCGCCGACACCTCCGCCTCGCACGTCTGGGCGTTCCTCGGCGACGGCGAGATGGACGAGCCCGAGTCGCTCGGCCAGCTCTCCATCGCCGCCCGCGAGGGCCTGGACAATCTGACCTTCGTCGTCAACTGCAACCTCCAGCGGCTGGACGGTCCGGTCCGCGGCAACGGCAAGATCATCCAGGAGCTGGAGTCGCAGTTCCGGGGGGCCGGCTGGAATGTGATCAAGCTGGTCTGGGACCGCTCCTGGGACCCGCTGCTGGCCCAGGACCGCGACGGCCTGCTGGTGAACAAGTTGAACACCACCCCGGACGGCCAGTTCCAGACGTACGCCACCGAGACCGGCGCGTACATCCGTGAGCACTTCTTCGGCGGCGACCAGCGGCTGCGCGCCATGGTCGGGAACATGACCGACGAGCAGATCCTGCATCTGGGGCGCGGCGGCCACGACCACCGCAAGGTGTTCGCGGCGTTCGCGGCGGCCAAGGAGCACCGGGGCCAGCCGACGGTGATCCTCGCCCAGACCGTCAAGGGCTGGACCCTGGGGCCGAACTTCGAGGGCCGCAACGCGACCCACCAGATGAAGAAGCTGACGGTCGACGACCTCAAGGGCTTCCGGGACCGGCTGCACATCCCGATCACGGACGCCCGGCTGGAGGGCGGGGCTCCGCCGTACTACCACCCGGGCCGCGACTCGGAGGAGATCCAGTACATGCACGACCGCCGGGAGGCGCTGGGCGGCTATGTGCCGACCCGGGTCGTGCGGGCCAAGCCGCTGCCGCTGCCGGAGGAGAAGACCTACGCGGCGGTGCGCAAGGGGTCGGGCCAGCAGTCGATCGCCACCACCATGGCGTTCGTCCGGCTGCTGAAGGATCTGATGCGGGACAAGGAGATCGGCAAGCGGTTCGTGCTGATCGCGCCGGACGAGTACCGCACCTTCGGCATGGACTCCTTCTTCCCGAGTGCGAAGATCTACAACCCGCTGGGCCAGCAGTACGAGTCGGTCGACCGCGAACTGCTGCTCGCCTACAAGGAGTCGCCGACCGGCCAGATGCTGCACGACGGCATCTCCGAGGCGGGGTGCACGGCCTCGCTGATCGCCGCGGGCTCGGCGTACGCCACCCATGGCGAGCCGCTGATCCCGGTCTACGTCTTCTACTCGATGTTCGGCTTCCAGCGGACCGGCGACCAGTTCTGGCAGATGGCCGACCAGCTCGCGCGCGGCTTCGTGCTCGGCGCGACGGCGGGCCGGACGACGCTGACCGGTGAGGGCCTCCAGCACGCGGACGGCCACTCGCAGCTCCTGGCCTCCACCAACCCGGGCTGTGTGGCCTACGACCCGGCGTACGGCTTCGAGATCGCGCATATCGTCAGGGACGGTCTGCGGCGGATGTACGGCGAGAACGCCGAGGACGTCTTCTACTACCTGACCGTCTACAACGAGCCCATCCAGCACCCGGCCGAGCCGGAGGACGTGGATGTGGAGGGCATCCTCCAGGGCATCCACCGCTTCCGCCCGGGGACCGGCGGTGCCATCCCCGCGCAGATCATGGCCTCCGGCGTCGCGGTGCCGTGGGCGGTCGAGGCCCAGCGGATTCTCGCCGACGAGTGGGACGTACGGGCCGATGTCTGGTCGGCGACCTCCTGGAACGAGCTGCGCCGCGAGGCCGTCGAGGTGGAGCAGTTCAATCTGCTGCACCCCGAGGAGGAGCAGCGGGTGCCGTATGTCACCCGCAAGCTGACCGGCTCCGAGGGCCCGTTCGTGGCGGTCTCGGACTGGATGCGCTCGGTTCCGGACCAGATCTCGCGCTGGGTGCCGGGGCGGTACGCCTCCCTGGGCGCGGACGGCTTCGGCTTCGCCGACACGCGCGGCGCGGCCCGCCGGTACTTCCACATCGACGCGGAGTCGATCGTGCTGGGTGTGCTGACGGAGCTGGCGCGGGACGGGAAGGTGGACCGCTCGGCGCTGAAGCAGGCGGTGGACCGGTACCAGCTGCTCGATGTGAAGGCGGCGGACCCGGGCCCGGAGGGCGGGGACGCGTAGCACGCCGTACGGAACAGGGGGCGGCACCCGGCCGGGTGCCGCCCCTGTGGCGTCCGCGGGCGGTCAGCTCTCCCAGAGCTTGAACGCCCTGACGAGATGGGGCGAGCGCGGCGCCCAGGTCCCGGAGCCCGGGTAGGTCTCGAACTCGCCGGTCTCGTCGCACTCGGCGAACTGGTAGGTGGTGACCGGCCGCCCGGCGCGGTTGGCGAGGGAGCGGGCCGGGCGCCCGGCGGGCAGCGGGACACAGCTGTCGGTCCCGGTCTCGTACAGCTCGTACGTCCCGCGCGAGCCCTGGAAGTCCTCCCGCTGCCAGAGACAGAGCGCACCGGCGGGGCACTCGCCCGGCGGGGGCGCGGCGGTCGCGGTGGCGGTGGCCGGCGGCAGCAGGGCCGCGAGGACGAGTACGGAGGCGGCGATGGGCAGGCGCACGGAGGTCGGCTCCCTTGACACTCGGCTGACGCGCAGCGGTATGAGGATCGGTTGAGCGCACTGTGGCGTGCGCCGGGAGCCGGCGGAAGGATTCCCGGGCAGGATCACCCTCCCAGGGGACAGCGCGGCCGGGCGGGCCGGGGCCGGCGGCGTCATCCACCGCTCCGTCCGGCTGCGGAACAGCCCCACCGGGCGGGCCCGGTGGGGCTGTTGGGTACGAGGCCCCGGGGAGGGCTCAGATATGGGCCGCGCCCGCGCCCGCCTGGGCGTTCTCACCGCGCCTGGTCAGCAGGGCGACGAAGACCGCGACCACGGCCACCCCGGCCGCGACCAGGCTCGCCTGGCCCATCCCCGCCAGGAAGGTGTCATGGGCGACATCGCCGATCTTCGCGGCGATCTCGGGCGGAGTGCCCTCGCCGACCGGGGGGACACCCATCTCGACGGCCTTGGACGCCTGGTCGAGCTGTTCCCCGGTGAGCGGCGGAAGCTGGGCGTCGGCCCAGTTGCCCGCGAGGTCGCGGTCGACCCGGGAGGCCATGACCGCGCCGAGGACCGCGGTGCCGAGGCTGCCGCCGATCTGCATGGCCGCCTGCTGGAGGCCGCCGGCGACCCCGGACAGCTCCATGGGCGCGTTGCCCACGATCACCTCGGTGGCACCCACCATGACCGGCGCCAGGCCGAGGCCGAGGAGGGCGAACCAGAGGGACATGGCCAGGCTGCCGGTGTCCTTGGTGAGGGTGGACATCCCGAACATGGCGAGCGCGGTGAGCACCATGCCGCCGGCCAGCGGAATCCGCGGCCCCGTCTTGGTGATCACCGCGCCGGCCAGCGGGGAGCCGACGATCATCATTCCGGTGAGCGGGAGGAGGTGGAGCCCGGCGTCCACCGGGCTGAGGCCGTGCACGTTCTGGAGGTAGAAGGTGACGAAGAACAGGCCGCCCATGAAGGCGATGGCCATCAGCACCATCAGCACCACACCGGCCGAGAGCGGCACGGAGCGGAAGAGCTTCAGCGGGATGAGCGGCTCGGCGACCCGGCTCTCCCAGAACGCGAAGAGCGCGAAACAGACAAGGGAGGCGGCGATGAAGCCCCAGGTCTTTCCGCCACCCCAGCCCCATGTCGGCTCCGGCGCCTTGATGAGCGCCCAGACGATGCAGAACATGGCGGCGGAGAGCAGCACGATGCCGGGGATGTCGAAGGACCTGGGCGCGTTCGCCGCGCGGTGGTCCTTGAGGATCACCAGGCCGAGGACGAGCGCGAGGACGCCGACCGGGACATTGATGAAGAAGACGGACTGCCAGCTGACATGCTCGACCAGCAGGCCACCGACGATCGGGCCGCCCGCGGTGGAGGCGCCGATGACCATGCCCCAGATGCCGATCGCCATGTTCAGCTTCTCGGCGGGGAAGGTGGCGCGCAGCAGACCGAGCGCGGCGGGCATCAGCAGGGCGCCGAAGAGGCCCTGTGCCACCCGGAAGACGACCACCATCGCGATGCTGCCGGAGAAGCCGATGGCGGCGGAGGCGGCGGCGAATCCGACGATGCCGATGAGGAAGGTCTGGCGATGACCGAAGCGGTCACCGAGCTTGCCCGCGGTGATCAGGCTCACCGCGAGCGCGAGGAAGTAGCCGTTGGTTATCCACTGGACATCGGCGAAGGTGGCGTTGAGGTCGTCGGCGATCGCCGGGTTGGCGATGGCGACGATGGTGCCGTCCAGCGCGACCATCATCACGCCGATGGCCACGGCGAAGAGGGTCAGCCAGGGGTGGCCGCGGAGCCCCTTGGCCGGGGCGGACGGAGAATCCCCTGGATTCATCGGCGCGGCCTTGTCGACGGTGGTCTGACTAGTCATGCCGGTCAGATTAGTGACAGCGACTGACAGTTGACAATTCGATTCAGTAGTCGGTAACTGTCACCTTGGTCATAGGTACGCTGAGCTGCGGCGACGGCCCCGATCACGGGGTCGCGACCAGCGATGAGTGAGAGTCGGGTGACGGTGGAGTCGAGGGCCGGGGCGTGCGGACTGCGCGAGCGGAAGAAGCGGCTCACCCGCGACGGTCTCGTCCGGGCCGCGCTGGAGCTGTTCATCGCGCAGGGGTACGAGCGGACGACGGTGGACGAGATCGCCGACGCCGTCGAGGTCTCGCAGCGCACCTTCTTCCGGTACTTCGCCAGCAAGGAGGAGGTCGCCTTCGCCATTCAGTCGCAGGTCGAGTCGCACTTCCAGACGGCGCTGAGCCGCCGCCCGCCCGAGGAGGGCCCCTTCGAGGCGATGCGCAACGCGGTGCTGGAGGGCTGGGACACCCTTGAGGAGGTGATCGGCGAGACGGTCCCGGTCGAGCTGCACATGCGCAGCTATCTGGTGATCGAGTCGACGCCCGCGCTGATCGCCGCCCATCTGCGCCGCTCGGTGGAGCTGGAGGAGTCGATCGCCCGGCTGGTCGCCGAGCGCGAGGGCCTGGACGTGGACCGGGACCCGCGCCCGCGGGCCACGGTGGCGGCGGTCAGCGGGATGATGCGGGTGGCCGGGCGGCTGTGGAGCCTGGGGGGCGACTGGAGCCCGCGGACGCTGCGGGATCTGACGGCGACCTATCTGGACAGCCTGCGCCCGGCCCTGGCGGAGGACTGGCGGACGCCCCGGCGCGCCGGGGGCTGAGGCCGCGCGGCCCCGGCGGACCCTCGGATGTCAGGGCCCTTCCCCAACCGTCACCCTTGAACACGTGATCTCCCTCACGGTCCCGGCGAACCCTCACGCCGTTCTCCTAGGGTGTTCCGCAGTGACTTCCTTCGATTCCTCCCCCACCCTCGCCTTCTGGCGGGCACTGCTCGCGCTGGCCGTGGTGTTCCTCATGCTGGCGACCACCGGCTGGACCACCGTCCGGCACCAGGGCGGCCCGCGCGATCTTCTCGCGGCCGATCTGAGCGGCTGGACCACGGCACGGCTCGGCGGCAGGGTGCTCCCCGGCGCCCAGGAGGCCCCGAAGCGGCTCGCGGCGTTCTTCGCCTCGCTCTCCGCCTCGCAGCGCGCCCGGCTCGCGGACCGCTTCCCGCTGGTCGTCGGGAATCTCAACGGCGCGCCGGTCGCCCTGCGCTACCGCGCCAACCGCACCGCGCTCGCCCGCTCGCTCAAGCTGGAGCGCGCCCACGCGCGGAGCGCGGGCCTCAGCCCGGACGGGCGCCACCACGCCGGGCTCCGCATACACCGCTTCGAGACGCTGATGGCCCGGGGGCGCCAGATCCTCTCCTTCGACCCGTCCGGCCGCGGCCGGGTCGCCGAGGTGCTGGGCGATCTCGACCGGGCCGAGCGGGTCTCGGTGATCGTCCCCGGGGTCGACACCCAGCTGCTCACCTTCGAACGGACCACGGGCCGGTACACCGCCCCGGCCGGCATGGCCCAGTCGCTGTACGCCGCCGAGCGGACCGCCTCCCCCCGCACCCGTACCGCCGTCATCGCCTGGGCCGACTACACGGCACCCGTCGGTGTCGGTATGGACTCCGCGACCGGACGGCTCGCGCACGGGGGCGCGCTGCGGCTGGCGGCTCTCACCGAGACCCTGCCGGGAAAGTCGAAAGTTGCCCTGTTCTGTCATAGTTACGGCTCCGTGGTGTGCGGGGTGGCCGCGCGCCGGCTGCCGGCCCGGGTGACCGATATCGCGGTGGCGGGCAGCCCCGGGATGCGCGCCGCGCATGTCTCGGAACTGGAGGCCAGGGCCCGGGTCTGGGCGATGCGCGACGGCGACGACTGGATCGAGGCCGTCCCGCACGTGGAGGTCGGCGGGCTCGGCCACGGCGAGGACCCGGTGGCGCCCGAGTTCGGGGCGCGGGTGATGTCGGCGGCGGGCGCTATCGGCCACAGCGGCTATTTCGAGCCTGGAACGGAGAGTGTGGTCAACTTCGCCGAAATAGGGGTAGGGGCGTACGACGGCGTGAGCTGTGCGAGCGAGGACGACTCCTGCCGCAGTGATATTTACGGCGAAGCGGCGGCCTGACGCGCGTAGAACTTCGTTCAGAGCGAGGGAAACTGAGGGGCGACGCGCGGGCGACTGGCGCCTACGATGAGGTGCATGGGTGATGTACTGGCGGGAATTCAAGCCATATGGGAGTTCGAGTCCGACTCCGTGCTCATCCGTTTTGAACGGGGACACCGCACGCCGAAGCTGTTTCAGGCGCTCCGCGAACGCCGCATCCCCCACGAGGCGTTGGCGTCGGTGACACTCTCCCCGGGCAAACGGGGCACAACGGTGCTGCGCGCGGCGCCCAGACCCGGAGCCGATCCGCTGATGGAGGCGGCGGCCGGGCAGCTGAAGGAAGAGTGCGACCCCTACCGGCTGGTGGTGCCGGCCGACCGGGAGACCCTGGCGGAGTACTACGCGGACGAACTGCGCGCCGCGCTGCCCCTGGACGCGGACCAGCCCGCGGACCGGTACGCGGTGGCCGCGCCGAGCGCGCCGCTGCACTTCAAGGCGTACGACGGCAGAGCCTCCTTCGACGGGAAGCAGGTCGCTTTCCGCTGGTCGTGGACGGGCGCTTCGTCGGCCAAGTGGAAGGCGGGTGACCAGAGCTTCCCGGTGAGCGAGCTGACCGGGGTGGAGTGGCGTTCGCCGGAGGCGCCGGACGGCTGTCTGCGGCTGCTTCCGCGCGCCGAGCCGGACCGTCCGGCGCAGGCCGACAAGGACCCGGCGGCGGTGGTGTTCGGGCTGCGGAACGGGCCGGTGCACGAGTCGCTGCCGTTCGCCGCCGCGGTGCTGGAGTCCGTGCAGAAGTCGGCCCGGGCGCCGGCGCTGGCCCTGCGGACGGGCCGCCGGGACCCGGCGGACATCGCGGACCGGATACGCCACCTCGGGGAGCTGCACCAGGCGGGCCTGGTGACGGACGACGAGTTCAGCTCGAAGAAGGCGGAGCTGCTCGCGGAGCTGTGAGAGCGGGGGGCGGGGGGCCGAGTGGAGGGGGGCGGGGGTGTTCGGGGCGCGGGGCGTCCCGGCTGCCCGGGTGCAGGGGCAGGGGGCAGCGGGTCCCGGTGTCGTACCCCGGTATGACAGCCGGTCGGCTCCCCGGTATGACGCCCCCGGCGGCCGGGCTCCCTAGGCTGAACGGGCCATGACCGACGCACCCCCGTCCTCGCCCCCGACCGGGCCCCCGCGGGTCTCCCTGCCGCGCGCCGCCCGGCTCCAGCTCCGGCTGCTCGCCGCCGGGCTGACCACGCCCTCCGAGTCCACCGCCCCGCTGCTGTCCGCCTCGCCCCGGCGGTGGCTGCGGCGGCTGCCGTACGCCGTGGCCGCCGTCGCCGCCGCCATCCTGCTGCCGGTCGGCGTCCATGTGCTGACCCACGCCTATGAACTGCACGGCGGGCTCGCCACCCTGGTGAGCACCGGTTCCGCCGCACCGCTGCTGCTGGCGGTGACCCGGCCGCTGGAGGCGTGGTGGATCGCCTTCACCGCCAACGCGCTGGGCGCGCTGGCGCTGCTGGGCGCCGACGGGACGGCGGGGGACAGCTGGCCGTGGACCCCGGTGGGGATCACCGGCTATCTGATCCTGATGGTCTTCACCGGGCTGCGGGAGCCGCGCCGGACCCTGCTGGCGATCTGGCTGGCGACCGGTGCGGCCGGGGTGGTCTTCGAGCTGGTCTCGCAGCGCCTCAGCGACGGCATCCATGTGCTGCTGTTCGTGCTGAGCGGGGTGGTGCTGCTGGTGACGGGCGCGCTGCGGGAGCGGCGGGACGCGCAGCGGGGGCTCGCGGCGGAGAAGACCGTCAGCGAGACGGAGCGCGCCCGGCGCACCCTGCTGGAGGAGCGCGCCCGGATCGCGCGCGAACTGCACGATGTGGTCGCCCACCACATGTCGGTGATCACCGTGCAGGCGGACTCGGCGCCCTACCGGATCGAGGGGCTGCCGCAGGCGGCGCGGGGGGAGTTCGAGGTGATCGCGGCGGGAGCGCGGGAGTCGCTGACGGAGATGCGGCGGCTGCTGACGGTGCTGCGCAGCGACGGCGCGGAGGGGGAGCTGGCGCCCCAGCCGGGTCTGGCGCGGGTGCGGCAGATGGTGGAGGCGACGGTACGGGCGGGGGTGCCGGTGGAGCTGTCGCTCGGGGTGGACCCGGCGCGGGTGCCGCAGACGGTGGATCTGTCGGCGTACCGGATCGTGCAGGAGGCGCTGTCGAATGTGGTGCGGCACGCGCCGGGGGCGGTGACGGCGGTGTCGGTGACCTCCGACGGGACCGATCTGACGGTGCTGGTCGTCAATGGCCCGGCGGACGCGCCGGGGGCGCGGCTGGAGAGCACGGGGACCGGGCACGGGCTGGTGGGGATGGGTGAGCGCGTACGGTTGACCGGCGGCACGCTGGACACCGGTCCGCTCCCGGACGGTGGTTTCCGGGTGGCCGCGCGTCTCCCGCTGGCGGCGCCCGCGACCCCGGAGGATCTCCCATGACCATCCGTGTGATCATCGTCGACGACCAGGCCATGGTGCGGGCGGGGTTCGCCGCGCTGCTCTCCGCCCAGGCGGACATCGATGTGGTGGGGGAGGCGGCGGACGGGCGCGCGGGGGTGGCGGTGGCGCGCTCGGTCCACCCCGATGTGGTGCTGATGGATGTCCGGATGCCGGAGATGGACGGGCTGGCGGCGGCCCGCGCGCTGCTCGGTCCGCCGCCGGAGCCGAGGGTGGCGCACATCCCGAAGGTGCTGATGCTGACCACCTTCGACGTGGACGACTATGTGTACGAGGCGCTGCGGGCGGGGGCCTCCGGGTTTCTGCTCAAGGACGCCCCGCCGGCGGATCTGATCTCCGCCGTGCGGGTGGTGGCGGCGGGGGACGCGCTGCTGGCGCCGTCCGTGACGCGCCGCCTCATCGCGGACTTCGCGGCCCAGCGCCCGGCCCGCCGCCGGGGAGATCCGGGGCTGCGGCTGAAGGGGTTGACGCCGCGGGAGACGGAGGTGCTGGGGTTGATCGCGCGGGGGTTGTCGAATCAGGAGATCGCGGCGGAGTTGGTGGTGGCTGAGCAGACGGTGAAGACGCATGTGGGGAGGGTGCTGGGGAAGTTGGGGTTGCGGGACCGGGCTCAGGCGGTGATCTTCGCCTACGAATCCGCCCTGATCCGCCCGGGCCACCCCTGACCCGGGTGCCCGGCACCCCGCACCGCGCGGGCCCCGGTCGGGGACCGGCCCCCGAGCCCCCGCGCCTCAAACGCCGGCGAGGCTGAAGATGCCCGGCTCCCCCGCCAAGCTGAAAACGGGCACCTCGGCCCCACCCGACACAGACTGGACAAGGCCGCCAACCCCGGCCCGTCTGGGGGAGCTTGAGGACGGCCCCCGGGCCACGGGAACCCGCACCCTGCGGGCCACCGTCGGGGGCCAGCCCCCGAACCCCCGCGCCTCAAACGCCGGCGAGGCTGAGGATGCCCGGCTCCCCCGCCAAGCTGAAAACGGGCACCTCGGCCCACCCGACACAGACTGGACAAGGCCGCCAACCCCGGCCCGCTCGGCGCGAGCCCGCGCCGCAGGCACCCCCGGGCTCGGCTACTCCCGGGGAGTCGAGGTGTTCGACATGTCCGGGTAGCGCTCACCCGACACCCGGTCGGCGATCGGCTCCAGCAGGTCCAGCTCCCGCGGCGACAGCCGCAACCGTGTCGCCGCGGTGTTCTCCCGCACCCTCTCCGCCCTCCGCGTCCCCGGAATCGGCACCACCGCCGTCAGCCCGTGCACCTCCGCGCGCTGCTGCACCCACGCCAGCGCCACCTGGCCCAGCGTCACCCCGCGCTCCTCCGCGACCTCGCGCACCGGGTCCAGCAGGGCCGTGTTCGCGCGGGCGTTCTCCCCGGCGAAACGCGGCATCGAGGCGCGGAAATCCCCGGCCGAGAGCGTCCCCGCGGTCACCGCCCCCGTCAGAAACCCCCGCCCCAGCGGCGAGTACGGCACCACCGCCACCCCCAGCTCCGCCGCCGCGCCCACCGCGCTGCGCTCCACGTCCCGGCTGAAGAGCGACCACTCGGACTGGAGCGCGGCGATCGGGTGGACGGCGTGCGCCTCGCGCAGCTCCGCCCCGGTGACCTCGCTGAGGCCCAAGTGGCGCACCAGCCCCAGCCGTACCAGCTCCGCCATCGCGCCCACCGACTCGGCGAGCGGCACCGCCGGGTCCCTGCGGTGCATGTAGTAGAGGTCGATCACCTCGGTGTCCAGCCGCTTCAGACTGCGCTCCACGGCCGCGCGGACATAGGCCGGATCGTTGCTCACGCCCCGGTAGCCGGGGTCGTCACCGCGCAGCAGCCCGAACTTCGTGGCGAGGGTGATCTCGTCGCGGTGCGCCGCGACAAAGGGCGCCAGGAACTCCTCGTTGGCCCCGCGCCCGTACGCGTCCGCCGTGTCGAAGAGGGTCACCCCGGCCTCCAGGGCGACCTCCAGCGTCTCCCGGGCGGCCGGCTCGTCCGTATCCCCGTAGAACTCGCTCATGCCCATGCAGCCGAGCCCCTGCACGCCGACGAGAGGCCCGTCGGTGCCGAGCCGTCCGCGCTCGATGGGGTGTTCGCTCACCGGTTCCATCCGTCCTCCTTCTCCGGCGCCGTCTGCACGGCCTCGGTGTAAACCTCGATCTTGTAGTCGAGCACGGCGAGGGTGTCCCGCAGCTCCGCGATCCGGCTCAGCACATCGCTCCTGGTCCGCACCAGCAGATCGCGCCGGGCCCCGGCCGTGTGCCAGCCCTCGCGGGTCAGCTCGGCGAAGCGCACCATGTCCGCCACCGGCATCCCGGTCAGCCGCAGCTTGGAGACGAAGGCCAGCCACTCCAGGTCGCGGTTGGTGAAGCGCCGCTGTCCGGTGTGCGACCGGTCGACATGGGGCATCAGCCCGATCCGCTCGTACCAGCGCAGGGTGTGCGCGCTGAGCCCGGTGTGGGCGGCGACCTCGCTGATCGTGTAGCGGTCCTGCCCCTCGGGACGCGGAAACGCACGGGTACTGCTCTCGGTCAGCGTCATACCGCCCACGCTAAAACCTTGGAGTGCACTCCAAGCAAGCGCAACCGCCGCACCCGGCGAAATCCGATCGCCGGTCCCGCCCCCGGTGCTCTGGCCTCCGGCCCATGGATCACGCACGCCGGGCCACCCCGGCCGACGCCGGCGAACTGATACGGCTGCGGAAGGTCATGCTCGACTCGCACATCGGGGTGGACCCGGACATCTCCTGGCAGCGGCACGGCATCGCCGATCTGCGCGCCCGGCTCGGCGACCCCGCCTCGGGGCTGGCCGCGTACGTCGTCGGCCGGCCCGGCGGCGGGCTCGCGTCGGGGGCCATCGGGATGATCGACCACCGGCTCCCGGGCCCCGGGAACCCCCTGGGGCTCCACGGCCATGTCTTCAGTGTCGCCACCGACCCCGACATGCGCCGCCGGGGGCACTCCCGCGCCTGTATGGAGGGGCTGCTGGGGTGGTTCCGCGAGCGCGGGGCGGCCAAGGTCGAGCTGCGGGCCTCAGCGGACGCCGTGGCGCTGTACGCGTCGCTCGGTTTCGTCGCCGTACCCGACCCCTCGATGCGGCTCACCCTGGAGACCGCCCCTTCCGGATCACCCTCCCGGCAGCGCCCGGCGGGCAGGCTCTAGGCTCGTACGCATGCAGAGCCTGGCGATGATCGAGAACTGGCCCGTGCCGACCGCGGCGGCCGCCGCCGTACGAGCGGACGGCACCGTCGCCGGGTCCCACGGGCCCCTCGCGCACCGTTTCCCGCTCGCCTCGGTGACCAAGCCGCTGGTGGCGTACGCGGCGCTCATCGCGTACGAGGAGGGCGCCGTCGAGCTGGACGAGCCGGCCGGGCCCGAGGGGTCCACGGTCCGTCATCTGCTCGCCCACACCTCCGGTCTCGCCTATGACGAGCACCGGGCGACCTCGGCCCCGGGCGAGCGCCGGGTGTACTCCAACGCGGGGTTCGAGGCGCTCGCGGACCATATCGCCGGGGCGACGGACATCCCCTTCGCCCGCTATCTGCACCAGGCGGTGCTGGAGCCGCTGGGGATGACGGCGACGGCGCTGGAGGGGTCGGCCGCCAAGGACGCCGTCTCCACCGTCGCGGACCTGGCGCGCTTCGCCGCCGAACTCCAGGCGCCCCGGCTGCTGGACCCCGGCACGCTGCGCACCGCGACGCACGTCGTCTTCCCCGGGCTCGACGGGCTGCTGCCCGGCTACGGCAGGCAGCGGCCGAACGACTGGGGCCTCGGCTTCGAACTCCGGGACGGCAAGTCGCCGCACTGGACGGGGGCGTCGTCCTCGCCGCGCACCTTCGGCCACTTCGGCCAGTCGGGGACGTTCCTGTGGGTCGACCCGGACGCGGGCGCGGCCTGTGTCGCGCTGACGGACCGCGCCTTCGGGCCGTGGGCGATCGAGGCCTGGCCGCCGTTCACGGACGCGGTCCTCGCCGAACTGCGCTGACCCGCCGCCCTCAGACCCCCGGCAGCTCCCAGATCAGCACCTCCGCCGGGCCCGCCCCCGCGCCCACCGGCTCCGGGGCCCGCCCGCCGGTGATCCGCGCCGTGTCCCCGGGGGCCAGCTCCACCCCGTCGAGGCGCACCGCGCCGCGCACCACGTGCAGATGGACGGCCGGCGCCGCCGGCAGCGCCACCCGCTCCCCCGGCCGGGGACCGCGGACATGGAGCCGCGCGCCCGCCCCCGGCAGCGGGTAGGGGCGCGCGGGGTCGAGGCCGCGCACCACCTCGTACGAGGGGTCACCGCCGGGCTCCAGCGGTGTCAGCCACATCTGGACGAAGACCAGCGGTCCGGGCCCGTCGTTGCGCTCCTCGTGGCGCACCCCGGAGGCCGCGCTGAGCCGCTGGAGGTCGCCGGGGCGCACCACGGTGGCGTGGCCCGCCGAGTCGCGGTGGGTCAGCTCGCCCTCGGTGACCCAGGTGACGATCTCGGTGTTGCTGTGCGGGTGTTCGGCGAAGCCCGCGCCGGGGGCGAGACGCTCCTCGTTGACGGCGACGAGGGCGCCGAAGCGGAGGTTGTCCGGGTCGTAGTGGGGCCCGAAGGAGAACGAGTGCCGGGTGTCGATGCCGGAGTCCGGCTCGCCCCCCCGATAGCGGTCCGCCGAGCGGCGTACGTCAATCACTCCCCCACCGTAGGGCACACGGGTGGCACCGGCGGAGCCCTGGCAGGTCACGGGCCGTACGCCGGTCCCCGGGCCGGGCGCCCGCCCCGGCAGGGAACCCCGGCACCCATCGGTGCCGTCCGGATAAGGCACTCTTGTCCCCGTGCCCGAACCCGCAACGAACGACGCCCACCCGCACTCCGCGACCCTGCGCCGCCTGGAGCAGTCATCCGGCCGGCTCGCCGCGAACGCCATCGCGCGCATGGACGAGACGCTGCCCTGGTACCGGGCGATGCCACCGGAGAACCGTTCGTGGATCGGTCTGGTCGCCCAGGCCGGCATCGCCGCGTTCACCGAGTGGTTCCGGCGTCCCGACACCCCGCAGGCGATCTCCACCGATGTCTTCGGCACCGCGCCGCGCGAGCTGACCCGGGCGATCACGCTGCGTCAGACCGTGGAGATGGTGCGCACCACCATCGAGGTCATGGAGACGGCGATCGAGGAGGTCGCGGCCCCCGGGGACGAGTCGGTGCTCCGGGAGGCGCTGCTGGTGTACGCCCGGGAGATCGCCTTCGCGACCGCCCAGGTCTACGCCCAGGCCGCCGAGGCGCGGGGGGCCTGGGACGCCCGGCTGGAGTCGCTGGTGGTCAACGCGGTGCTCTCCGGGGAGGCGGACGAGGGCGCGGTCTCCCGGGCCGCCGCGCTGGGCTGGAACTCACCGGACCATGTGTCGGTGATCCTCGGCACCGCTCCGGACGGTGACAGCGAGCTGACGGTGGAGGCGATCCGCCGGGCCGCCCGGCACGCCAAGCTCCAGGTGCTGACGGGGGTGCTCGGCAACCGTCTCGTCGTCATCGCGGGCGGCAGCGACAATCCGCTCCAGGTCGCGAAGGCCCTGATCGGGCCGTATGCGGCGGGCCCGGTGGTGGCGGGTCCCGTGGTGCCGGACCTGCTGGCCGCGACCCGCTCGGCGCAGGCCGCCGCGGCCGGTCTCAAGGCGTGTTCCGCCTGGCAGGACGCCCCGCGCCCGGTGCTCGCGGACGATCTGCTGCCGGAGCGCGCCATCGCGTCCGACCCCGCGGCGCGGGAGCAGCTGGTGGAGGAGATCTACAGACCGCTGGAGGAGGCCGGATCGGCGCTGCTGGAAACCCTCAGTGTCTATCTGGAACAGGCGAGCAGCCTCGAAGGCGCGGCCCGCATGTTGTTTGTTCACCCCAACACCGTGCGCTACCGGCTCCGACGTGTGACTGACGTCACCGGATGGTCACCCTCCGATGTACGCTCCGCCTTCACTCTGCGAATCGCCCTCATCCTCGGGCGCTTGGCCGACGGGGATTCCCAGTCCTAGACTTTTGTGGGACACCAACAATTCCCCTGACGGTTCTTCGTCCCTGTCCCCACGGGCGGCCTAGGCCGTAGACAAGAGAGAGTGTGAGAGTGCTCGTACTCGTCGCTCCCGGCCAAGGCGCTCAGACGCCCGGCTTCCTGACTCCCTGGCTCGACCTCCCCGGCGCGGCCGACCGCGTCGCGGCCTGGTCCGACGCCATCGATCTCGACCTCGCCCACTACGGCACCAAGGCGGACGCGGACGAGATCCGCGACACCGCGGTGGCGCAGCCGCTGCTGGTCGCGGCCGGCCTGCTGGCCGCGTCGCAGCTCGGCGACGTCTCCCCGGGCGCGGTGGCGGGGCACAGCGTCGGCGAGATCACGGCCGCCGTGTTCGCCGGAGTGCTGAGCGAGGCCGCGGCGCTGGGCTTCGTCCGCGCCCGCGGACAGGCGATGGCGGAGGCGGCGGCCGTGAGCGAGACGGGCATGGCCGCGGTCCTGGGGGGCGACCACGACACGGTCGTGGCGCATCTCGAAGGGCTGGGCCTGACCGCCGCGAATGTGAACGGCGCGGGTCAGATCGTGGCCGCGGGCACGGCGGAGCAGCTCGCCGCGCTGGCGGCGGACAAGCCGGAGAAGGCCAGGGTCATCGCGCTGAAGGTGGCCGGGGCGTTCCACACCCGCCACATGGCGCCGGCGGTCACCGCGCTGGAGGCGCGGGCGGCCGAGCTGACGCCGGGCGACCCGGCGGTGCCCTATGTCTCCAACCGGGACGGCGCGGTCGTCACCTCGGGTGACGAGATCGTGGCGCGGCTGGTGGGCCAGGTGGCCAACCCGGTGCGCTGGGACCTCTGCATGGAGACCTTCACGGCGCGGGGCGTCACCGCGATGCTGGAGGTCTGCCCCGGTGGCACGCTCACCGGGATCGCCAAGCGGGCGCTGCCCGGGGTGAGGACGCTGGCACTGAAGACCCCGGACAATCTGGACGCCGCCCGTGAGCTCATCGCCGAGCACGCAAGCGCCGACGCGGTCTGACAAGGAGAGCCGAAGATGGCGAAGATCAAGCCCAGCAAGGGCGCTCCGCACGCGCGGATCATGGGTGTGGGCGGCTACCGGCCCACCCGGGTCGTGCCGAACGAGGTGATCCTCGAAACGATCGACTCCTCCGACGAGTGGATTCGCTCCCGGTCGGGCATCGCCACCCGTCACTGGGCCTCCGACGAGGAGACCGTGAGCGCGATGTCCGTGGAGGCCGCGGGCAAGGCCATCGCCGACGCGGGGGTGACCCCGCAGCAGATCGGTGCCGTGGTGGTCTCCACGGTGTCGCACTTCAAGCAGACCCCGGCGGTCGCCACGGAGATCGCCGACAGGATCGGCGCGAACAAGCCGGCGGCGTTCGACATCTCGGCGGGGTGCGCGGGCTTCGGCTACGCGCTGACCCTCGCCAAGGGCATGGTCACCGATGGCTCGGCCGAGTATGTGCTGGTCATCGGTGTGGAGCGGCTGAGCGATCTGACCGATCCGGAGGACCGGGCGACGGCCTTCCTCTTCGGTGACGGCGCCGGCGCGGTGGTCGTGGGCCCCGCGAAGGAGCCGATGATCGGACCGACGGTGTGGGGTTCGGAGGGCGACAAGTCCGAGACCATCACCCAGACCGTGCCCTGGACGGAGTACCGCGACGGCTCGCCGGCGAAGTTCCCGGCGATCACGCAGGAGGGCCAGGCGGTCTTCCGCTGGGCCGTGTTCGAGATGGCGAAGGTCGCCCAGCAGGCGCTGGACGCGGCCGGGATCAGCGCGGACGACCTGGATGTCTTCATTCCGCACCAGGCCAATATGCGGATCATCGACTCGATGGTGAAGACGCTGAAACTGCCGGACCATGTCACGGTCGCGCGTGATGTGGAGACCACCGGCAACACATCGGCCGCCTCGATTCCGCTCGCGATGGAGCGGCTTCTGGCGACCGGTCAGGCCAAGAGCGGCGACACGGCGCTCGTCATCGGCTTCGGGGCGGGTCTCGTCTACGCGGCAACGGTCGTTACTCTCCCCTAGTCGACCGGATCATCCGGGCCGGTTTCCCCGACCGGATCTCCGGGCCGGTTTCCCCCGGAGCGGCTGCCGGATCATCCGGACGCCACACCTCTGTTACAGAATCGAAGGAGCGCCACATGGCCGCCACGCAGGAAGAGATCGTTTCCGGTCTCGCGGAGATCGTCAACGAGATCGCCGGCATCCCGGTCGAGGACGTCCAGCTGGACAAGTCCTTCACCGATGACCTGGATGTCGACTCGCTGTCCATGGTCGAGGTCGTCGTCGCCGCCGAAGAGCGCTTCGACGTCAAGATCCCCGACGACGACGTCAAGAACCTGAAGACCGTCGGCGACGCCGCGGAGTACATCGCGAAGCACCAGGCCGCGAAGTAACGGTCCCGGGTTTCCGGCCTGAACCCTCAGGCGCGCTTGTCGCCACCCGCACGGTGGCGTCGTGCACATTCAGCACCCCCTACACGTGGAGAATGAATTCCTGTGGACTCGACCAATCGCATTGTGGTCGTCACCGGTATCGGCGCAACCACACCGTTGGGTGGCGACAGCGCGTCAACCTGGGAGGGCATGCTCGCCGGGCGCTCCGGAGCGAAGCTCCTGGACGATGAGCGCTTCGCCGACCTCCCGGTGCGGATCGCCGCCCGCGCGGCGGTCGAGCCGGGCGATGTGCTGCCCCGTCCGCTGGCCCGCAAGCTGGACCGCTCCGCGCAGTTCGCGGTGATCGCGGCCCGTGAGGCGTGGGCGGACGCGGGCTTCACCGGTCCGGCCGGCACCGACGAGCGGATCGCCCCCGAGCGGCTCGGCTCGGTGATCGCGTCGGGCATCGGTGGTGTGACGACGCTGCTGGACCAGTACGACGTACTGAAGGAGAAGGGCGCGCGGCGGGTCTCCCCGCACACCGTGCCCATGCTCATGCCGAACAGCCCCTCCGCCAATGTGGGCCTGGAGGTGAACGCCCGGGCGGGCGTGCACGCCATGGTGTCCGCGTGCGCCTCGGGTGCCGAGGCGATCGGCTACGCGGTGGAGATGATCCGGACCGGGCGCGCCGATGTGGTGATCGCCGGTGGTACGGAGGCCGCGATCCACCCGCTGCCGGTGGCGGCCTTCGCCAACATGATGGCGATGTCGAAGGACAATGACGCGCCCGAGAAGGCCTCGCGCCCCTATGACAAGGGACGGAACGGCTTTGTGCTCGGCGAGGGCGCCGGTGTGGTCGTCCTGGAGTCGGCCGAGTACGCGGCCAGGCGCGGCGCGCGGGTCTACTGCGAGGTGCTGGGCCAGGGCCTCTCGGCGGACAGCCACCACATCGCGCAGCCGGAGCCCGAGGGCCGGGGCATCGCCGCGGCGATGCGGAACCTGCTGGAGAACACCGACCTCAAGCCCGACCAGATCGCCCATCTGAACGCGCACGCCACCTCGACGCCGCTGGGCGATGTCGCCGAGGTGAAGGCGCTGCGCCAGGTGCTCGGTGACGATCTGGACCATGTGGCGGTCTCGGCGACGAAGTCGATGACCGGTCATCTGCTGGGTGGCGCGGGCGGTATCGAGACCGTGGCGACGGTGCTGGCGCTGTACCACCGCACCGCGCCTCCGACGATCAATGTGGACGAGCTGGACGAGGAAGTCGACGCGGACATCGTCCGCGACGAGCCCAGGGCGCTGCCCGAGGGCACGATCGCGGCGATCAACAACTCGTTCGGCTTCGGCGGCCACAATGTGGTGCTGGCGTTCCGCACGGTCTGACGGCCTGCGGCCCGCCGGGCGGCGGACACCGGCCGGGTGACGGGATGACGCCGGCCGGGTGAGGACAGGGCCCGTACTCCTTCGGGGGTGCGGGCCTTCGCCGTGCCCGGGGTCTCGGCCGCGCCCGGGACCTTCGCCGCGCCCGGGGTCCCCGCCCTGCCCGGGCTCCGGCCGTGCCCGCCGGTCTCTCTCCCGGGCGGCTCAGACGACCTGGTGGAGCCAGCGGACCGGGGCGCCCTCACCGGCGTACCGGAAGGGCTCCAGCTCGTCGTCCCAGGGCTTGCCGAGGAGCTTCGCGATCTCGGCCGCGAGGTCGGTCTCGCCCTGGGCGGAGCGGAGCAGGGCGGCCCGCAGCCGGTCCTCGGGGATCAGGATGTCGCCGTGCATTCCGGTGACGGCGTGGAAGATGCCCAGCTCGGGCGTGGCGCTGTAGCGCTCGCCCTCCGCCGTGGCGCAGGGCTCGGCGGTGACCTCGAAGCGGAGCAGATGCCAGCCGCGCAGCGCGGAGGCGAGCTTCGAGGCCGTGCCCGCCTGGGCCTGCCAGGAGAACTCGGCTCTCCAGGTGCCCGGCGACGCGGGCTGGCGAATCCAGTCGAGCTGGACCCGCACACCGAGCACGCCGCCCACCGCCCATTCGACATGCGGGCAGAGCGCGCGCGGTGCGGAGTGAACGTACAGAACGCCGCGTGTCGTCACCGGGACCTCCAGTGTGGGACGAGGATCGCCTTCCCAGCGGCCTCAGTAAACAGCATCAGGAGTTAATCTCCACAAAAGGGACAGCATGTGACGTGATGTAATTTACCGGAACCGCTGGAGCGTCTGGGCACGATACTCCGGGGCGACGGGGAAAAAGCTACCGTGCGTACGCGGCCGCGGGGTGACGTAATCTCGGTCCTGGAGCCGTACGCACCAAGCTTTCACCCGGCAGGACCTCGGGGGCATCTGATTCGGAGGGGAATCGGGGATGCACGACAGGCGCGAGAGCCTTGGCACTACACGGGGACGGAGGGCCCGGGCGACCACCGCGGCCCTGACCGCCGCCGCACTTCTGACCACCGGTGTGCTCACCGGATGTGACGTCTCGTCCGACAGCTCCCGGAGCGGCGGCTCGCCCGCCAAGAAGCGGCCCGCGCAGGTGTGGGACCGCAGCCCCCGCTCGATCGCGGCCGTCGGCGACTCCATCACCCGCGCCTTCGACGCCTGTGTCGTGCTCTCCGACTGCCCCGAGGCGTCCTGGGTCACCGGCACCGACGCCGCCGTCCGCAGCCTGGCCTCCCGGCTGATCGGTGAGCCCGGCGCCATCGCCCGGCGCGCCTGGAACTTCGCCCGCACGGGTGCCGAGGTCGCCGACATCGCCGCCCAGATGAGCCGGGCCGGGGCACGGAAGCCCGATCTGGTCACGGTGATGGTCGGCGCCAATGACGCCTGCGCCGACTCGACGGCGCTGATGACCCCGGTGGCCGACTTCCGGGCCTCCTTCACCGAGGCCCTGCGGGAGCTGCGCCGCAAGGCCCCCAAGTCGCATGTGTACGTCTCCAGCGTGCCGGATCTGAAGCGGCTCTGGTCCACCGGCCGGGACGACGCGCTCGGCCGGGCGATCTGGCAACTGGGCATCTGCTCCTCGATGCTGGGCGACGCGGAGGATGTGAGCGCCAAGGCGGACCGGCGGCGGGCCGAGGTGCAGGGCAGGGTGATGGCGTACAACACGGTGCTCAAGGAGGTCTGCGCCAAGGATCTGCGCTGCCGGTACGACGGCGGGGCGGTCTTCGACTACCGCTTCAGCGATGATCTGCTGAGCCGCTGGGACTGGTTCCACCCCAGCAAGGACGGACAGGGCGTGCTGGCCGAGATCGCCTACCGGAACATCACGGCGGCCGAGCCCCCGGTGTGACCCCGGCGGGTCTGGTCAGGGACACGATCATGAGGTGATACTTCCGCACACCCGACGGAAGGTTCCCCTCATGCCCCCGATATCCGTGTCCGCCCATGCGGCCGTGATCGCCGCCCTGCTGGTGCCGCTCGCCCTCACCGCCCCCGTACCGGCGTCGGCCGCGCCCCCGGCTCCCCCGTCGCCGGCCACGGAGACGGCCACGGCGGCGGCCGGGGCGGCGGCCGGGGCGGAGGAGGCGCGCCTCGACCGGGCCGTGCCCCGGGAGATCCTGCGGCGCGCCGGCTTCGACACCGTGGCGCCCCGGTTCGGCGGCGCGCTGGACGGCGCCCGCTCGTACCGGGACGCCGAGCGGGCCGTCGCCCGCCACGGTGCGGCGCTCTGGGAGCGGGCGGTGGACCGGGCGCAGGGGCGGGGGCCCGCCCGGGGCGATCTGAGCCGGGACGACGACCGGCCGCTGTACTGGGCGCGGCTCGCGATGACCCGGGAGCTGCGGCAGTGGGAGCCCGGCTTCACGGTGGCACCGGAGCGGCGCGCCCGGCTGCTGGACCGGCTGGAGCGCTCCTCGCGCGGCCAGGACTCGATGGGGTTCCCGGGTGCGCGGGGCCGGGGCGATGACCGGGTCAAGCGGGTGGTGATGACCGGTTTCGACCCCTTCACCCTGGACCGGGACATCCGGATCAGCAATCCCTCGGGCGCCACCGCCCTGGCCCTGGACGGCACCTGGATCAGGACCGCCGACGGTCCCGCGAGGATCGAGACGGCGGTCTTCCCGGTCCGCTGGCAGGACTTCGCCGACGGGTCGGTGGAGCGGACGCTGCGGGCGCGGCTGCCGGAGGCGGATCTGTTCACCACGGTGAGCCAGGGGCGGCCCGGCCGGTTCGACATCGAGCGGACCAACGGCGCCTGGCGGGGCGGGTTCCCCGACAACGAGAACATCTCGGACACCGGGACCGTGCCGGTGAGCGACCCCGCCACCCAGCCGCAGTGGACGTCGTCGACGCTGCCGCACGCGGCGATCACCGCGGCGGACACGGGCCGTTTCGCGGTCCACGACAACACGGCGGTGACGGAGATCCCGGCGGGTGGCACCACTCCCGTGAACCGTCCCGACGGGCCCACGGAGGGCTCCACGGCCCGCTCGGGCGGTGGCGGCAACTATCTGTCGAACGAGATCGCCTACCGGGCGACGCTGCTGAGGGACCGGCTGGGGCTGACGATCCCCGGGGGCCATGTGCACACCCCTGTACTGGAGTTCGGCGCGGGCAACACCACGGAGATCACCGATCCGGCCTTCCTGGCCAACCGGCGGGACATCGTCGCGCAGGTGCGGGAGATCATCCGGGTGTCGGCCGGGCAGGGGTAGCGGGCCCGGGGACCGCCCCGGGAACGGGCGGCGGGCGGCGGGCGGCGGGCGGGGCCGGACCGTCCGTCCCCGGGTCCCACCCCGGGTGGTCCGATCATGGTTCCCCGGGTGGTCACGGGGGGTAGCGTTCTGGTGCCAGGGAAGAACGGAGACCGGTACGCCCCCGCACAGGGCGAGCTGCGGTACGAACGGAGTCCGGTGATGGCCGGCGGAACGCATGAGGCACGGCTGCTGCCGTGGTCCACCCCCGAGGGCAAGCCGTGCTACCTCGACGGCGACGGAACCGGCTACATCTCACGGGTCGCGGACACCATCGAGAGCGTACAGCTCGGCCTGGCGGGCGAGCTGATCACCCACGCCGACGAGCTGCTCGCGGAGGACGGCACATCCCCCGATCAGCTGCGGCTGATGCTCACCCAGATGACGGAGGCGCTCCGCAATGTCCACCGCATCGCGCGCAGCCGGGGTGCCCGGCTGCCCGCCCCCGTCCCCACCCCGGACGACCCCGCCCCCGACGACCCCGACGGCGGCCCGGCGATGATGGGGGCATGAGAGTCGCAGCCGCGCAGTTCGCCCCCGTACCGGGCGATGTCGAGTCCAATGTCCACACCATGCGGACTCTGGTCGGGACCGCGTCCGAGCAGGGCGGGCGGCTGGTCGTCTTCTCCGAACTGGCGGTGACGGGGTACGGATTCGGGCTGGTCGCCCACGACCCCGCGCTCCGGCTCACCGAGGACGACCCGCGGCTGGAGCCGCTCCGGGCGGTCTGCCGGGAGACCGCCACGGCGGCCGTGGTCAACGCGGCGGTGCTCACCCCGGGCGGTGCCCCCGCCATCACCTCGCTGGTCATCGGGCCGGACGGCGCGCTGCTGACCCGCTACGACAAGCAGCGTCTGCACGATCCGGAGCCCGAGGTCTTCACGGCGGGCGACCGGGACGGCCGGTTCACCCTCGACGGCGTACGGTTCGCGCTGGCCGTCTGCTACGACAACCGCTTTCCCGAACTGGCCGAGCGGGCCCGGGCGGACGGCTGCGCCGTCTATCTGGCGAGTTCGGTGCTGGAGGAGGGGAACGACTCGTTCGAGAAGGTCTATCCGGTCCGGGCCCGGGAGAACGGGCTCTGCGTCGTGCTCGCCAACCAGGTGGGGCCGAGCGACATCGGCCCCTGCCCGGGCGGGAGCGCGATCTGGGGCCCGGACGGAGGGCTGCTGGCCGGCGCGGGCCGGGCGGCGCCCTCGCTCGCGGTGGCGGACCTGCCGATCAGCGCCTGAGACCGGCCGGCCGGCCCGCGCCCGGGGCGCGGGCCGCTCCCGGGGTCAGCTCTTGAGGTAGGGGTCGCGGGCGTCGCCGGGACCGGAGGGCTCGCTCCCCGGAGCCGCCGGCCACACCACCGGCGCCGGGGCACCGGCCCGGGGCGCGGAGGCGGCCGCGGGTCCGGCGGACGGCCCGGGCTCCGGCCCGTCCGGCGCGCCCGCCAGCTCCCGCACCATCAGCGTCGCTCCCGCCACCGCGCCGGGCATCAGGAACACCGCCACGAACGGCACCAGGAACACCAGCGCCAGCGGCAGCCCGAAGCCCAGCGTCATCATCCTGCGGCCCCGCAGCAGCCGCAGCCGCTCCTTCAGCTCCACCCCGCGCCGCTGGAGGGCGACCGCCGTCAGCTCCTCCGCGAGGAAGTAGCCCGTGACACAGAACCCGAGCACCGGGACGACGGTCTGGCCGACGACCGGGATGAAACCCGCGGCGAAGAGCAGGACGCCGTAGAAGGTCACCCGGACCACGATCCGCAGCGAGTCCCGCCCGGAGATCCACAGGTCCCGCAGGAGCGAGAGACCCGACTCGGGCACCGCGCCGCCCTCGGAGCGGTCGACCTCCTCGGAGAGCGACTCGTAGAAGGGCTGGCCGACCAGGAGGGTGACCGCGGTGAAGGTGATCACCGCCAGAAAGAGCCCGAGGGCGAAGACCAGACCGGTCAGAAAGCCACGGAAGAGCCCGAGCCACGGCGAGGACCAGTCGTCGGCGAACGGTGTCGCCCAGCCCACCAGATCGTCCGCGCCGTAGCCGAGCCCGACCAGCGCCCCCGCGTACAGCACGAGCGTCAACAGCCCGGGCAGCAGCCCGAATCCGAACCAGCGGCCATGGACGCCGACCCAGCGCTGGCCCTTCACCAAGTAGCCGAACCCCGCCCCGAAATCACTCATGGAGCCACCCTATCGGGCCCGGTGGCCCGAACCCGTTGGCCGGTTTCGTAGGAAAGACCCCTTGCTTGTTGGCGACATGACCAGGTAAACCCCTCCGTATTGATCGTTGCGGCATACATGTCACTCGATCGACCCCCGATCCCCGGAGGTACTCACGCATGGGCATATCCAGACCCGTCCTGGTCACCACCGCCGCGTTCGCGGTCGCCGTGCTCCTCGCACCGGTGTCCGCGACCGCCTCCCCCGGTGCCACGGCCCTTCCCGCGAAACCGGTGCCGTCCGGCGGCTCCGACCCCGTACGCGAGCGGGGCGGCAGCGACTCGGCGCTCGCCCGGGCCCGGCCGTACCTGGGCCCGCCGTCCGCCACCGCCGAGGCGCTGCGGCACCAGTCGCCGTCGTTCCACCGGGACCTCGGCTATCCCCGGCACACGGCGCTGAGGACCCCGGCCGTCAACCCGGCCGACAAGTCGATCAAGCTGGGGCTGATTCCGTACCACTCCATCGCGCCCCGTCTCAACGCCCTCCAGAAGCGCAGCGACCGGGTCAGTGTGGAGATCGCCGGCAAGTCGGCCACCGGGCGCGATCTCTATCTCGTCACCGTCACCGAGCCGGAGAGCCGCCACGAGGCGCGCGACCAGGAGCGGATGCGCGAGCGGATCGAGAACGAGCCGGTGTCCGCCGCCCGCGACCGGCGCATCAAGTCGGAGTACAAGACCCCGGTCTTCATCAACAACAACATCCACGGCAACGAGTGGGAGGGCACGGACGCCGCCCTGAAGCTCATCGAGGAGCTGGCGACGGCCAAGGACGCCGGGACGGCGGGCCTGCTGGCGAAGAACCGGATCTATCTCAATGTGACGGCCAACCCCGACGGCCGGGTCGCGGGCACCCGCGCCAACGCCAACGGCTTCGACCTCAACCGTGACTTCATCACCGCCTCCCAGCCCGAGTCCCGGGCGATCCGGCAGCTGGCGATCGACAAGCAGCCCGCGGTGATGCTCGATCTGCACGGCTATGTCAACGGCACGCTGATCGAGCCGACCACCCCGCCGCACGGCGAGAACTACGAGTACGACCTCTTCCTGAAGAACTCCTACGCCAACGCCCTCGGCATGGAGAAGGCCGTCAACGACCTCGGCTACACCGCCGAGAAGGACGGGGTGCGCCCCGCCGAGATCCCCTTCCGGGACCAGGCGGAGGGCTGGGACGACTGGCCGCCGATCTTCACCCCGCAGTACATGCCGTTCCAGGGCGCGGTGGCCTCGCACACCATCGAGTTCCCGATGCGGGTCAACAACAGCTCCTACGACAGCCTGCCGGTGGAGGAGCTGCGCCGGCGGTCCGCGATCAACACCGGGATCGCGGGTGCGGCGATGCGCGCCACGCTCGACTACACCCGGGCGAACCGCGCCTCGGTGATCGCCGACCAGATCGAGACCTTCCGGCGCGGCGCCACCGGCGCGGCGCAGGTGCCGGTCTCCGAGGAGACCGTGCCGGGTGTGCCGGGGATCGGTCCCGAGGACGTCTACACGACCACCTTCCCCCGGGCCTATGTCATCCCGGCCGGCGAACGGCAGCGCAGCGCCACCGCCGCGGCCCGGCTGGTGGACCACCTGGTCGCCAATGACGTCCGGGTCGAGCGGGCGGTGCTGCCGTTCCGGCTCGCCGGGAGGACCCACCCCGCCGGCTCGTACGTCGTGGACATGCGGCAGCCGAAGCGCGGTATCGCCAATGTGATCCTGGCCGAGGGCCGGGACATCAGCCCCGATGTGTCGGCGATGTACGACATCTCGGGCTGGAGCCTCGGGCTGCTGTGGGGCGCGACCGTGGACAAGGCCGTCAGCGGTGAGCTGAGGGTGCTGAGCCGTCCGGTTGACGCCGCGTCGGCGACCGGCTCGGTGGCCCGGCACGGGGATCTGAAGCTGCGGCTGGACGACCCCCGGGAGCTGGCGGCGGTGAACGCGCTGCTCGCGCAGGGCGTGCAGGTCCGGCGTACGTCCGACGGCGCCGCGATCGTGCCCGCGTCGGCGCGCTCGAAGGCGAGGGTGCTCGCCGACCGGCACGGCGTGGCCTTCACGGCGACGCACGAGCGCGGTGTCGCTCCGCTGAAGCGGACCCGGGTGGCCGCCGCGGTGACCTCGGGCGAGCAGTTCGCGCTGCGGGAGATGGGCTTCGACGTGGTGCCGGTGTCAACCTCGGTGCTGAACGCGGGCTTCGACTGGTCGGGCACCGATGTGCTGATGGTGTCGGCCGGGCTCAGCCACGCGGCTCTGACGCCCGCCGCGCGGGACGCCTTCCGGGCGAGCGGGGCCGGTGTGGTCGGCCTCGGCGCGGACGGCGCCGCCTTCACCGGCGCGGCCGGGCTGATCCAGGCCACGGCGGTCGAGGGCAACGGCGACGCCAATGGCGTGGTGCGGGTGTCCAACGCGGGCGGCCCGATCACCGGCGGCGCTCCCGGGCACACCTTCGTCTACTCGCCGGTGTGGTTCACCGGGCTCGGTACGGGAGTGCGGGTGGACCAGTCGTACGGCACCGGGAACCCGCTGGTGTCGGGCCACTGGCGGGCGACCGCCGAGGGCACGGGCGGCCCGGCGGACGCGGCGGGCAGGCCGTCGGTGGTCAGCGGCACATCGGCGTCGGGCACGCCGGTGGCGCTGTTCGGCACGGAGCCGCTGTTCCGCAACCACCCGAAGGGCGCGTTCGCGCAGATCGGGAGGGCGCTGCTGAACCGCTAGGGAGTGCCGTCCGGATCGGGCCCGCGCGCCGGGCACGATCCGGAAGGGACGACCCAGCCGGTTCGGCCCGGTCCGCCTGGTGCGGTACGGGACCGAGGGCCGCGTCCCCGCGGGGGTGCGGCCCTCGGCCGTGCGTCGTCACGCGTCGAGAGAGACGATCATCTTGCCGGTGTTCTCGCCGCGCAGCAGCCCGACGAACGCGTCGTAGCCGTGCTCGATGCCCTCGACCACGGTCTCGTCGTACTTCAGCTCCCCGCTCGCGATCCAGCCCGCGACGTCGCGGACGAACTGCGGCTGGAGGCCGAAGTGGTCGGAGACCAGCAGGCCCTGGAGGCGGAGCCGCTTGCCGATGACCATCGGCAGATTCCGGGGGCCGGGCTCCGGCTCGGTGTTGTTGTACTGGGCGATCATTCCGCAGAGGGCGGCGCGGCCGTGGAGCCTGAGCGAGCCGATCGCGGCTTCGAGGTGGTCGCCGCCGACGTTGTCGAAGTAGACATCGATGCCGTCGGGGGCGGCCTGCTGGAGCTGTTCGGCGACGGAGCCGTTCTTGTAGTTGAAGGCCGCGTCGAAGCCGTACTCCTCGGTGAGGAGCTTCACCTTCTCGTCGGAGCCCGCCGAGCCGATGACCCGGGAGGCGCCCTTGATCCGCGCCATCTGGCCGACCTGGCTGCCGACCGCGCCGGCCGCGCCGGAGACGAAGACCGCGTCCCCCTCCGTGAAGGAGGCGGAGACGAAGAGCCCGGCGTAGGCGGTGAGACCGGTCATGCCGAGCACGCCGAGGTAGGCGGAGAGCGGGGCGAGCGCGGCGTCGACCTTGGTGGCCTGCTCGGCGGGGACCTCGGCGTACTCGCGCCAGCCGAGGTTGTGCACCACGTGGTCGCCGGGCGCGAGGCCCTCGGCGGCGGAGGCGACGACCTCTCCGACCGCTCCGCCCTCCATGGGCCGGTCGAGCTGGAACGGGGGCAGATACGACTTCACGTCGTTCATCCGCCCCCGCATGTAGGGGTCGACCGAGAAGTGCAGGTTGCGCACGAGGACGCGGCCTGCGGCCGGTTCCGGGACCGGTACCTCGCGCAGGGCGAAGTCCTCCTCCTTCGGCCAGCCGTGCGGGCGGGCGACGAGGTGCCATTCACGGGCGGACGCGGGAAGTGCGGACATGCTCGGATGCCTCCTAGAACGTTTCATTACCTGAAACAATCATGTGCCTGGATATTTTATGTTGTCAAGTTTTAACGTAGGCTGTCGCCATGACCACCAGCTCACGCCCCGACCCTCTGACCCTCGAAGTCGTCGATCTCATCGGCACGGTCGTGGCCCGCTACTTCGCGGAGTACGAGGAGGCGGCGGCGCAGCACTCGCTGACCGGCGCGCAGGCGAAGGTGCTCGGGCTGCTCAGCATGGGGCCGACGCCGATGCGGCAGATAGCCCAGAAGATGAAGTGCGAGCCGTCCAATGTCACCGGCATCGTGGACCGGCTGGAGCTGCGCGGCCTGGTCGAGCGCCGGCCGGACCCGCACGACCGCAGGGTGAAGCTGGCGGCGGCCACCGAGGAGGGCGCGAACACGGTGGGCCGGCTCCGCGAGTCGCTGGACTTCGCGCGCGAGCCGCTGGGACGGCTGTCGGAGGAGGAGCGGAGGGCGCTGCGGGATCTCCTGCGGCGGATGCTGGGCGAGGACGTGTAGGGCGCCCGTGAGGGCTGCGGCGGGGGTGCCCGCGGCGCGGGGGCGCCGGGCAGGATGGCGGGTATGACCGCTGCCGCGCCCTTCGGGCCTCTCGACTTCCAGCTCGTCCTGCTGCGCCGGATGGCCGACTTCCAGCCGGAGCTGGTGGAGGGGGCCCGGCGGGAGCTGGGGGCGTCCGTCGCCGGGATGCGGGAGGCGAACCGGCGCTGGCAGGCGATGGTGCGCTCGCCCAGGGGGCGGGGGGCGCTCGCGCGCTACCGGTCGGTGCTGGGCGCACCGGAGAGCGCGGCGCGCCGGCGGATCGGGGATGTGGAGTGCGAGGCGCTGGTGTGGGGGGTGCCGCTCTGGCCGGATCTCCGGTTCGAGGTGCTGGCGGGGGTGAAGGGGGGTGCGGTGTGGAACGAGTGGTTGGTGCGGGCGCCGGGGGTGGCGGGGCCGGAGCTGCGCACGGAGGAGGACCTCGTGCCGTGGGGCTGCACCGTGGAGGAGGCGGGGCGCGCCTTCCCCCCGGCGACCCTGCTGGAGGGGTCGGCGCCGACGCGCCACCGGCTGGCCCTGACCCTCCCGTCCGGGACCCGGCGGGTAGCGGATTTCACCTGGGGCCTCCTCCAACACCTGGAGGCCCCGACCACACCCGGCGCTCCCGGCGCTTGAGCCCCCGGGGCCACAGCAAACCCGCACACCCAGCCCGCCAAGCGCTTGAGAACCACCCCCGCACACACCCAGCCCGTCCGGCGTTTGAGGACGGACCCTGAAGCACAGGACCCCGCACACTCCCGGCCCGCCCAGCACTTGAAAACACCCCCCCCGGGGCCACAGCAAACCCGCACACCCAGCCCGCCAAGCGCTTGAGAACGACCCCCGCACACACCCAGCCCGTCCGGCGCTTGAGGACGGACCCTGAAGCACAGGACCCCGCACACTCCCGGCCCACCCGGCACTTGAAAACACCCCCCCCGGGGCCACGGGAAACCCGCACACCCAGCCCGTCCGGCGCTTGAGGACGGACCCCGCGCCACGGGAAACCCGCACTCCCAGCCGGCCCGGCCATCGAGCACGCCCCCTGGAAGCCCAGAACCCCGCGGGCACCCGGGTGGGTGACCCGGCGCGCGGGGCATTGCGGGGCGGTGGACGATGCCAGCAGGCCCCGCACCCGGGAGGACACCCCGTGACCGTCAGTCTCGAACAGCTCCGCCGCTGTCATGTCGCCGTCGACCTCGGCGCCGCCCGCACCCGAGTCTTCGTCAAGGGCGCGGGCCTCGTCGTCGACGAGCCCAGCGTCGCCGCCGTCAACACCCGCACCGGCGCCCTCATCGCCGTCGGCGCCCTCGCCGAGAAGATGACCGGCCGCACCCCCGACTACATCCGCGTCGCCCGCCCCGTCTCCGGCGGCACCGTCGTCGACATCGAGATGGCCCAGCGCATGCTCCGCCACCTCCTCGGCGAGAAGCTCCGCCGCCAGCTCCGCCGCAAACCCCGGCTGCGCGCCGCCGCCTGCACCCCCCATCTCAGCGACCCCCTGGCCCAGCGGGCCGCCGTGGAGACCCTGGTCGGCCTCGGCGCCCGCCGGGTCGAGCTGGTCGACACACTGATCGCCGCCGCCGTCGGCTGCGGCCTCCCCGTGGAGCAGCCCACCGCCACCATGATCATGGTGTGCGGCGCGGCCACCACCCAGATCGCGGTGCTCTCGCTCGGCGCCATCGTCACCGCCGAGCGCATCCCCGTCGGCGGCAACGCCATCGACCACGCGGTCATCCAGCATCTGCGCACCCAGCACGAGCTGATGCTCCCCAGCCAGTCGGTGCGCCCCCTCCAGCTCGCCCTCCAGAGCAACGGCCTCCACTCCCACGGCCCCGAGTCGACCGAGATCCACGGCCGTGATGTCGCCACCGGCCTCGCGCGCTCGGTGCTGGTGGACACGGCGGCCGTGCGCAACGCCATCCACACCCCGCTCACCTCCGTCATCGACGGCATCGGCAAGGTGCTGCGGGACTGCCCGCCCGACCTCGTCGCGGACCTCGCCGACCGGGGGATCATGATGGTCGGGGGGAGCGCGCTGCTCCCGGGTTTCGACCAGATGCTGCGGGACGCCACCGGGATGCCGGTGCAGATCGCCGAGCGGCCCGACATCTGTGCCGTCCTGGGGCTCGGTGCGATGCTGGAGGGCAAGATCCAGCCACTGGTTCTCAATCCGCTGGCCGGGGTCGACTGAGCGCGGAGACGGGCGGCGGCGTGAGCGAACCGGGCGGGCCCGCGGAACCGGAGCCCCGGCTGCCGGTGCTCCTGGAGGCGTTCCTCGGCGTCGGCACCGATCTGGAACTGCCCGGCACGCTTCAGCAGATCGTGGACACGGCCACCGAGCTGGCCGGGGCCCGGCGCGGCGCACTCGGGGTCGTCGACCCGGAGCACGGGGTGCTGACCGAGCTGTTCACCTCCGGTCTCGGCGAGGCCGAGCGGGACCGGATCGGCCGGGAGGCGCTCGGCCGGGCGCCGGGCAGCGCGGCCGGGCTCATCGGACTGCTCTCCCCGACCCCCGAGCCGGGCGCCGGGGCCGGGGGCGGGGTGCGCTCCCTGCTCGGGGTGGAGATCCGGGTGGACACCGAGGTGTTCGGCACGCTCTATCTCGTCGGCAAGCGCTCGGGCTCGTTCACCGACGAGGATCTCGCCGTGCTGCGGGTCCTGGGCTCCCGGGCGGGGATCGCGATCGGCAACGCCCGGCTGTACGAGAGGGCCCGCCAGCGGGAGCGGTGGATCGCGGGCGCCGCCGCCGTCACCACGGCACTGCTCACCGGGGAGAGCGCGGAGGACGCGCTGATGACCGTGGCCGAGCAGGCCCGCATCCTCGCCCGGGCGACGGCCGGGGTGGTGCTCCAGCCCACCGATGAGGGCGGGATGGAGATCGTCGCCGCGTCCACGGCGCGCGACTCGACCGACTCGACCGGCGCGGACAGGGCGGACGGACCGGGCGGACCGGAGGAGGGGAGCGAGGAGCAGGAGGAACAGGAGAAGCAGGAGGAGGACATCGTGGGCACCACCATCGCCCCGGGCTCCCCGGTGCTGGTGCAGCTCCTCGGCGGCGAGCCGGTCTTCATCGACGACTCGGCCACCGACCCCCGGATGACGACTCCGGTCCGGACCCGCTTCGGCCCCTCGATGATGCTGCCGCTCCAGAGCGGCGGCCGGCTGATCGGGACCCTCGCGCTGCCCCGGGGGCGGCACGGACGTCCGTACACCGCCGAGGAACGGCTGCTGGCCACGCAGTTCGCCTCCCAGGCGGCGCTGGCGCTGGTCCTCGCCGACGCCCAGCACAACCGTGAGCAGCTCGCGGTGTACGAGGACCGCGACCGGATCGCGCGGGATCTGCACGACCTGGTCGTACAGCGGCTGTTCGCCACCGAGATGATGCTGGAGTCGACCCGGCGGCGGGCGGCGGGCGACGACTCCGACGAGCTGCTGGGCCGGGCGGTGGACGAGCTGGACTCGACCATCCAGGAGGTGCGGACCGCGATCTTCGCTCTCCAGCAGCCGCCGGCCGAGGTCCCGACGAGCTTCCGGGGCCGGGTGCTGCGGGAGACGGCCGGGGCCTCCGCGCTGCTCGGCTTCCGGCCGTCGGTACGGTTCCGGGGCGCGGTGGACGCCCTGGTGCGGGAGCCGGTGGACGGGCAGTTGCTGGCCGCGCTCCGGGCGGCCCTGGCGGCGGCGCACCGGCGGGCGGACGTCACCTCGGTGGAGGTGGACATCGACGCGGCGGCCCGCCTCCCGGACGGCCGCACGGGCATCCGGCTGGTGGTGACCGACAACGGCCGCCCCGAGCCCGGCGGCACGGACGGCACGGCCGGCACCGACGGCACCGACGACACGGCCGGCGCCGACGGCGCCGGGCGCCCCGGACGGACCGGCACCACGGTCACCTGGGAGGCCCCTCGCTGACACCGCGCGGGCACCGGAGGGGCTGTGGCGGATGGACGCCAACCCGCCCTGCGGGGCTCGTCCGCTGGCTAGTCTTCAGCCATGCGAATGACACTGGGAGCGACCCGGACGCACCACCCCACGGCATGAGACCCGGGCCCCCCGCGCACCGGCGGGCCCCTCGGGCGGCCACCCTGCTCGGATGGCTGGTGACGGGCTCCGTCCTGCTGGCCGCGCTGCTGGCGCTCGCCCTCTGCGGGACGCTGGTGTGGTGGCTGGAAGTGGGCTGAGCCGGTCCCCGGCCGGCCTCGGCGAGGCCCTGCCCTCCCCCCTCCCTCTGGAGACGGATATGGAGAACGACGAGTGAGTGACCTCTTCCCCGCCCTGAGCGGCGCCCCGGACCGGCCGGCCCTGCGCTTCGGGGAGCGCGCCCTGACCTATGGGGAGCTGACGGGCGCCGCCGGTTCGCTGGCGGTGCGGATCGGGGGCGCGTCCCGGGTAGCGCTCTGGGCCACCCCCACCCTGGAGACGGCGGTGGGGGTGGTCGCCGCGCTGCTCGCCGGGGTCCCCGTGGTGCCGCTCAACCCGAAGACGGGCGAGCGCGAGCTGGGGCACATCGTCGCGGACAGCGCGCCGGTGGCGGTGCTCGCCGGGCCCGGGGAGCAGCTGCCGGGGTCGCTGGCCGGTCTGGAGCGGATCGACATCCCGGTGAGCGGAAGCGCGGGGCCGCTGCCCGAGGACCCCGGGCCGCTCTCCCCGGCGCTGATCGTCTACACCTCGGGCACCACGGGACCGCCCAAGGGCGCGGTCCTCCCCCGCCGCGCCGTCGCCACCTCGCTGGACGCGCTGGCGGAGGCCTGGGCCTGGACCGGTGACGACGTGCTGGTCCACGCGCTGCCGCTGTTCCATGTCCACGGCCTGGTCCTGGGCGTGCTGGGCCCCCTGCGCCGGGGCGGCTCCGTGCGGCACCTGGGCCGCTTCTCGGTGGCGGGCGCCGCCCGGGAGCTGACGGCCGGCGGCACCATGCTCTTCGGTGTGCCCACGATGTACCACCGGCTGGCCGAGGCCCTCGGCGGCGACCCGGAGCTGCGCAAGGCCCTGGCGGGCGCCCGGCTGCTGGTGTCGGGTTCGGCCGCGCTCCCGCTCCACGACCACCAGCGCATCGAGGCGGCGACGGGCCGCCGGGTGATCGAGCGCTACGGCATGACGGAGACGCTGATGAACACTAGCGTGCGGCTGGACGGGGAGCCCCGGCGGGGTTCGGTCGGGACGCCGCTGCGCGGTGTCGAGCTGCGGCTCACCGAGGAGGACGGCTCCGTTGTCACGGCGTACGACGGTGTGACCATCGGCGAGATCCAGGTGCGCGGCGAGCATCTCTTCACCGGGTATCTGAACCGCCCGGACGCCACGGCCGCCGCTTTCGACGGGGACTGGTTCCGCACCGGCGACATGGCCGTCCGGGACCCGGACGGCTCGGTCCGCATCGTCGGCCGCCGGGCCACCGACCTCATCAAGAGCGGTGGCTACAAGATCGGCGCGGGTGAGATCGAGAACGCCCTGCTGGAGCACCCGGGTGTCCGCGAGGCCGCGGTGACCGGCGAGCCGGACGCGGATCTGGGTGAGCGGGTGGTGGCGTGGATCGTCCCGGCCGACGCGGGCGCCCCGCCCTCCGCCGAGGAGCTGGCCGGGCATGTGGCCGCTCAACTGGCCCCGCACAAGCGCCCCCGCACGGTCCGGTTCCTGCCCGCCCTGCCGCGCAATGACATGGGCAAGATCATGAAGCGGGCGCTGGAGGCTCCCTGAGACCGGGCCGTTCGAGCACTGTTCGAATTGAGGGGCTCTCGGCGCGCGGGCTCCTCCGGGGGCGCCTAGCGTGAAGGGAGGCAGCCGCTCCGGGCTGCCCCTTCGCCGCGGAAGGAGCCGCACCATGGCCGTACGATCGGAGGGCACACCCTGCTGGGCGGATGCGATGTTCCCCGACCTGGAGGCAGCGAAGAGGTTCTACGGCGAGCTGCTGGGGTGGACGTTCGGCGAGAGTTCCGCGGAGTTCGGCCACTACACCCAGGCGACCCTGGACGGCAGGGCGGTGGCCGCCGTCTTCCCCCGGGACCCGGGCACCGACACCCCGGCCGCCTGGAACCTCTACTTCGCCACCCCGGACGCGGAGGCCACGGCATCGGCGATCCGGGAGAACGGCGGCGAGCTGGTCAAGGAGCCCATGACTGTCGCGGACTTCGGGAGGATGGTGGTCGCGAGGGACCCCAGCGGGGTGTACTTCAGCGCCTGGCAGGCCGGCGCCCACGAGGGCTTCGAGACGACGGGCGAACCGGGCTCCTACGCCTGGGCCGAGGTCTGCACCCGCGAGGAGCGGAAGGCGGACTCCTTCTTTCCCGTGGTCTTCCCGTTCCAGGTGGAGCGGATGGAGAGCGAGCGGGTCGACTACCGGTTGTGGCGGGTCGGCGGCGAGCCGGTGGGTGGCCGGCTGAAGATGTCGGACAACTTCCCGCCGGAGGCGCCCCCGTTCATCAATGTGTACTTCTCGGTGGCGGACACCGACGCGGCGGTCGCCACCGTCCGCAGCCTCGGCGGCCAGTTGCTGTACGGGCCGAAGGACAGCCCCTTCGGGCGGTTCGCCCCGGTCATGGACCCGCAGGGAGCGGTGTTCACCGTGATCGACACCGGGACGCGCGCGGGCGAGATGCCCGCCTTCTCCTGACACACCCGCTCCCCACGCCGGTACTCCGGCCCGCCCGGAAGGACACCTCCGGACGGGCCGGGATTCCCGGGAGCGGAGTCGTCACCGCGGCCCGGCGGACTCCTCGGTGTCCGGGAGCCCGGCGGGGCGGGCCGCGCCGGACTCCCCGCCGCTGTCCCACACCCGGTCGGAGCGGGCCGAGCGGGGCGCGCCGCCGGCGCTGCCCCGGGCCGGGGCCTGAAGCTCCGGCAGCAGCGGGGCCCCCGGGCCGGACCGGGCGCGCCGCCCGGCCGGGGCCGACGCCTCCACCTCGCGGGTGTCCGCCGTGCCGGTGGCGGCGCGGGGCGTCAGCCGGGGCGTCATGACCGAGGCGTGTGTCAGCCAGCGCTGGGCCCGGGAGCCGTCACGGGGCCGGGCCACCACATCGGCCCCGGCCTCGGACGAGCCGGGGGCCACGGCCAGCCGGCCGTCCCAGTGCGGGATCAACTGGCCCCGCACGGTGAGGTCGTACCGCACGGCCCCGCCCGACCGCTCCCCGCCGCCCCTGCCGTCCCCGCCGCCCCTGCCGTCCCCGCCGCCCCTGTCGCCCTTGCCGTCCCCGCCGTCCCGGCTGTCCTTGCCGTCCCTGTCATCCCTGTCGTCCCGACCGCCCCCGCCGTCCCGGCCGTCCCCGCCGCCCCTGCCGTCCCCGCCGCCCCTGTCGCCCTTGCCGTCCCCGCCGTCCCGGCTGTCCTTGCCGTCCCTGTCATCCCTGTCGTCCCGACCGCCCCCGCCGTCCCGGCCGTCCTTGCAGGGTGTGAGGGTGAGTACGCCGTCCTGGGAACGGGAGTTGAGACAGAGTCCGGGCGCGGCGGCGGAGCGCAGCAGGCCGTCCTGCTCGTGAATCCACTTCTGGGTGAGGGAGTGGGAGCAGTCGGCGGTGGTGGCCGCGGCGTCCCGGCGGGCCCGCTGCTCGCGCAGATCGAGGCAGAGGCCCGACCCGGCGTGGTGGAAGTGGATGGTGACCGGGCCCGGCGGGTGGGCGGCCGCGGTCGCCGACGGCAGCGGGCCCGGGGTGACGGTCACCCGGTCGCTGGGCACGGGGGAGGCCGACGCGGTGCCGGCGGGCGCCGCCACCCCGTCCGTGTCGCCGCCCTGGAGTCCGCTGACGACAGTGGCGGCGACCAGCAGCCCCGTGGCCGCTCCGACCCCGGTGACCAGGGCCGAGCGCCCCTGCCGGGAGAGCCCGCGGCCCCGGGGCCGGCGGGGTGCCGGGGGCCCGGCGGCAGATCGCTCCGGCCGCTCCGGTGGCGCCGCGCCGGCCGGCCGGCGCCCGGTTCCGCGTACCGCCGCCGCCCGCGCCTGGTAGCGGGCGTTTCTGCGGGTGGGCCGTGAGTCCAGATAGGGCTGCGCGGCCGGTCCGAGCACCGCCTGGGCGAGGAGCAGGGGGAGCCGTCCGTCGCGGTGGTCGAGCTGTTCGGCGGCGAACCGGCAGTGCGGGCAGCCGACGGGGTGCGAGCGCATATCGGGGGGCAGTTCACCGCCCCGGCGCAGGCTCACATCGAGCAGCCGATTGTAGTGGCGGCATTCGCACTCGGGTGCGATTTCCAGATGGGCGCGGAGAATCCCGGCCCTGAGCATTTCGTGCGCCTGGCCGAGCTGGACGGCCGCGCCGCGCGGATGCATCGCGAGTAAACCCGAGGGTAGGGATATGTCCTCCGCCTCGGCCTCGGTATGCCACAGGAGGCATTGCGCGGGGCCCGGCAATGCCAGAAAGGCCCGGGAGACCAGCAGGCGATTCTCCGGCAGGGTGAACATGCCGACGGGAACGGTGCGGCCGGTCTCGGGATTCTGGAGTTCGGGCAGCGCGGTAACCCGTTCATCGGCCGCCCAGCCCTTGGCGATATGCCGGGCGGTCAGCAGAAGAAGCGGACGGAGTGCGGCGGTCGTGCGAACTCGCCGGAGATTCTCCAGCACTCTGCTGAAGGCGGCGGTGGTGAGGAGAGCGGCGGCCTTCGCCGACGGTGTGCCGATCGCGGCATAGTCGTGGACCGGCTGCCAGTGTCTCGCCAGCAGCGCCGCCACCGGCCGGGCGTCGCCTCGATCGGCCCCGGCGCGCACCGCGGCGGCCAGGCCTTCGTCGGACGAGGCGGAGTCGAGACCGGTGCGGGCAGGGGGAACGGAACCCTGAGGGCGGGGATTTCGCATAGGACGTCTTTCCATCCTGGGCATTGCGGTGGGGGGTTGGGGCAGTGCCGTGCGGCCCGGAGCCGGCGGACCGGGGATTCGGGTCAATGGAGGCGTCGAGGCCATCGAGGTCGTCGGGGTCGGGAAAAGTCCAATGAGGTCCGGTGAAGTCCGGTGAAGTCCGTCGGCATGGGTCGGGGGCGGCTGGGTCACTGCGCACGTACCGCGACCGGACCGCCGAATGGGAGAGCGGATACCGGCTCTGCACCGCCACCCATGCGAACGGCCGCACAAAACCGGCCGTGTTCGGACGTGAGAGGGCTCACTTTCGCACAACCGCCGGTGCGGAACAAGAGTTCAAGAAGCCGCCGAAAGAGCTGAGTTGACCGGCTCAGAGCGGAGTGAGAACAACCTCTGTGGCCTTGACACTCGTCCACACGGCGGTGCCGTCGACGAGACCGAGTTCGGTGGCGGCCCGGGGGGTGATCTCGGCGACCAGATCGGGGGCCCGCGCCGAAGTGATCAGTACGCGCAGTCTGCTGCCACTGGCGGTGATCTCCCCCACCGTGCCCGGCCAGACATTGCGCGGACTGCCCCCGGGCCGCTCCCGGTGCACGGATACCGCCTCGGGAGCGATGACGGCGAGGGCCTCGACCCCGGGGGCGAGGGGTTCCGCGACGGTCAGCCGCCCGCCGCCGGGCAGCGCGAGCCCGGACTCGGTGGTGGTGCCGGCCCAGGCGTTGCGGCCGAGCATCCTCGCCACCCACGGGGAGCGCGGCCGGCGGGCGACCTCGGCGGGAGAGGCGTCCTGGAGGGTCCGGCCCTCGTCCAGGACCAGGACCCGATCGGCGAGGGAGAGCGCCTCCACCGGGTCGTGGGTGACGATCAGACAGACCCCGCCGAAGCCTTCGAGATGGGTGCGCAGGGTGTGGCGCACCCGGGCGCGGGTCGTCTGGTCGAGCGCCGCCAGCGGCTCGTCGAGCAGCAGCAGCCGGGGGCGGGCGGCCAGGGCGCGGGCGAGGGCCACCCGCTGGGCCTGCCCCCCGGAGAGCTGCGCGGGCCGGCGCGCGGCGAGATGCCCGACCCCGAGGCGGTCCAGCCACTCCTGGGCACCGCGCCGGGCCTCGGCGCGCGGCACGCCCTGGGCGCGCGGCCCGTACGCCGTGTTGCCGAGGGCGCTCAGCCGCGGGAAGAGCGCTCCGTCCTGCGGGACCCAGGCGACGCCCCGCCGGTGCGGTGGCAGCCCGGTGACATCGTCGCCGCCGAGGCGGAGCACGGCGTGGGCGCGGGGCGTGAGGCCGAGGAGGGCCCGCAGCAGGGTGGTCTTGCCCGCGCCGTTGGGCCCGACGACGGCGATCGTGGTACCGGGCCCGGCATCGAGGGTGAGCCGGTTGAACCCGGTCAGCTCGGCGTGCAGCGGCCAGAGTCCACCGGGCGACGGCGGTACGAGGACGGGGACGAGGGTGCCCTCGGGGGCGGGCCCGGGAGCGGGAGCGGGAGCGGGGGTGCCCGCGGCAGCGGGAGCGGGGGTGCCCGCGGCAGCGGGAGCGGGGGTGCCCGCGGCAACGGGAGCGGGGGTGCCCGCGGCAACGGGAGCGGGGGTGCCCGCGGCAGCGGGAGCGATCGGGGGTTCCGGCGCAGGCTCCTCGGGAACCTCCGCCCGGTGACCGGGCCCCTCCGCCCCGGCCCCGGCTCCCTGGGTCCACCGCCCGCGCAGACCGATGAGTACCGCCATCGCGATGCCCAGGAGCAGCAGGGAGAGGGAGGTCGCCGCCTCGGGCCGCTCCTGGAGGAGGAGATAGACCTGGAGCGGCAGGGTCTGGGTCTCCCCGGGCAGATTCCCGGCGAAGGTGATGGTCGCGCCGAACTCGCCGAGCGCTCGGGCCCAGGTGAGCGCGGCGCCGGCGATCAGCCCGGGGGCGACCATCGGCAGGGTGACGGTGAAGAACACCCGTACCGGAGAGGCACCGAGGGAGGCCGCGGTCTCCTCGTAGCCGGGGCGCAGTCCGCCGAGCGCGCCTTCCAGGCTGATGACCAGGAACGGCATCGCGACGAAGGTGGCGGCGACCACGGCGCCGGAGGTGTGGAAGGGAAGGGTGATGCCGAAGGTGCTCTCCAGCCAGGGGCCGGCGACGCCCCGGCGCCCGAAGGCGAGCAGGAGGGCCACGCCCCCGACGGTGGGCGGCAGCACCATCGGCAGCAGCACCAGGGAGCGTACGAGCGCCTTGCCGCGGAAGGGGACCCGGGCGAGCACCCAGGCGAGCGGCACCCCGAGGAGCAGGGAGAGGCCGAGCGCCCAGAACGAGACGAGGAGGGAGAGCCGCAGCGCCTGAAGGACGGCCGGGCTGCTCAGATGCGTACCGAGGTCGGCCCACTCGGTGCGGAGGAGAATCCCGGCGAGCGGCAGCAGCAGGAACGCGATGGCGAGGAGCGCGGGGACGGCGAGCGCCAGGGGGACGCGGGTGCCGGCGGGGCCCTGGGGGCGGAGGCGCTTCAACGGGGTTCCTGGTGTGCGTGGGGTACGCGGTGCGGTTGCCGTGCTCGGGTGCGGTTGCCGTGCTCGGGTGCGGTTGCCGTGCTCGGGTGCGGTCGGTGTGCTCGGGGCATTCGGTGTGCGTGCGGTCCATGGTGCCCGGTGCGCGGGCCGTTCGCTCCCGCGCACCGGCGGCGGCCGGGGTCAGGGCTTCTGGAAGCCCGCGTCCCGGAGAATCCGCTGTGCCTCGGGCCCGCTCAGCCAGGTCACGAACGCGGCGGCGGCCTCGGAGTGCTTCGAGGTCTTGAGGGTCGCGGCCGGGTACTGGGCGATGGCGTTCTGTCCGTCCGGGATCTCGACCGCGTCCACCTTGTCCTCGGCGGTGGCCGCGTCGGTCTTGTAGACGAGCCCGGCGTCTGCCTCTCCCATCTCGACCTTGCTGAGCACGGCCCGCACATTGGGCTCCTGGGAGACCGGCTTCACGGTGATCTTCTGGGCGCCGAGAATCTGCTCGCTGTAGCGGCCCACCGGCACCTCGGGCGCGGCCAGGACCACCTTCAGCTCGCTGTCGGCCAGGTCCTTCAGCTCGTCGATCCCTTCCGGGTTGCCCTCGGTGGTGGCGATCACCAGCCGGTTCTTCGCGATGACGGTCGGGGTGCCGGTGTCGTCCCCCAGCCGGTCCATCGTCTTCGTGTCGGCGGTGACAAGGACGTCCGCGGGGGCGCCCTGTCCGACCTGGGCCGCCAGTTCCTGCGAGCCGGCGAAGGAGAAGGTCACCTCGGTGCCGGGGTGCTTCTTCTCGTAGGCGGCGCCCGCGGTCCTGAAGACATCGGTGAGGGAGGAGGCCGCCAGCACCACCAGCTCGGCCTTCGGCGGGGCGCCGCCGGTGCCGGAGGCCCGGGGGCTGTCGCCCGCCGCGCCGTCCTCGTCGGTGCCGCAGGCGGCGAGCGGCACGAGCAGCGCCGCGGTGAGAGCGGCGGCGAGGGCACGGCGGTTCATGGAGGTCTCTCCTTGTCGGGGTGGTGAAGCGGTGGACCGGCGGGCCGGGAGCGGGGTCGCCGTGCGGTCAGGTCCGGTCGATGTGCACATTGGTCGACTTCACCCGGGCGGTGGCCCGCATTCCGACCTCAAGACCCAGTTCCTCGACGGCTTCCCTGGTCAGCAGCGATACGAGCCGGTGCGGACCGGCCTGGATCTCGACCTGGGCGGCGACATCGCCGAGCTTCACGGCGGTGACGATGCCGGGGAAGGCGTTGCGCGCGGAGGTGTACGGGGTCTCCTCCTCACCGCCGGTCTGGGCGACCTCGATGGAGAAGGCGGCGAGATCCCGGCCGTCGATCAGCCGGCGCCCGCTCTCGTCACGGTGGGTCGCGACCCGGCCCGCGTCCGCCCAGCGGCGCGCGGTGTCGGGGCTCACGCCGAGGAGACGGGCGGCCTGGCCAATGGTGTAGGACTGCATATGCGACACGTTAGGCGTCCCGGGGTCGCATATACAAGGTGATATGCAGGGATGGCCTGGCCTCTGCGCATACCGGAGCCGACAGTCCCGGCCCGCCCGGGGCCCCTCGTGGGTACGGCGGCGCGACCGGCTACGGGCTCCGGGCACGGGCAGGGGCATTCTGTACGGGCAGGGGCACGGGCACTCCGCACAGGCACGGGCACTCCGCACAGGCACAGGCGCTCTGTACGGGCAGGGGCACGGGCACTCCGCACGGGCACGGGCTCCGCGCACGGGCCTCAGCCGAGGATCTTCCGCTCGTACGCCACCGCGACCGCCGCCGCCCGGTCCTTGACGCCCAGCTTGCCGTAGACATGGGTGAGATGGGTCTTCACCGTCGCCTCGCTGATGAACAGCTCCCGCGCGATCTCCCGGTTCGGTGTGCCCCGCGCGACCAGGACGAGCACCTCCCGCTCCCGGGCGGAGAGCGCCGCGCGGGCCGGGCCGGCGGGGGTGCGCACGGCGGTGACCAGGCGGGAGGCGACCGCCGGGGAGAGGACCGTACGCCCCTGGGCGGCGGCGCGCACCCCGGCGACGAGGTCCTCGCGCGGGGCGTCCTTGAGCAGATAGCCCGTGGCGCCGGCCTCGATCGCGGGGAGTGTGTCGGAGTCGGTGTCGTAGGTGGTGAGGACCAGGACACGCGGGCGCGGCCCGCGCCGGGCCAGCTCCCTGATCGCGTCGACACCGTTCCCACCCGGCATGCGCAGATCCATCAGAACGACATCCGGGTCGAGTTCGGCGGCGCGCGCGACGGCCTCGGTGCCGTCCGCCGCCTCGCCGAGGACCGTGAAGCCGTCGACGGACTCGAACAGGCCGCGCAGCCCGTCGCGGACGACGGGGTGGTCGTCCGCGATCACGAGGGTGATGGCCCCGTCCGTCCGTTCAGTGGTCATGGCGGACCAACGGTACCCGGGCCGAGACGGCGGTTCCGCCGCCCGGCTCGGACTCCACCGTGACCTCGCCCGCGACGCGTTCGGCGCGGGCCCGCATCCCGGCCAGGCCGAAGCCGCCGCTCCGGGTGCGCGCGGGCGGGTCGAGCGGGTCGAAGCCGCGGCCGTCGTCGCGCACGTCCAGGGTGACCTCGCCGTCCATGAAGGAGAGGGTGACACCGGCGCGGCTCGCGCCCGAGTGCCGTGCGGCGTTGGCGAGGGCCTCCCCCGCGATCCGCAGGAGCGTCCCCGCGATCTCGTCGTGCAGCGGCTCGGCGGTGCCGGTGACGGTGAACCCGGCGGCCACTCCCGTACGGCGGGACCAGGCGGCGACCGTGCGCCTCAGCGCCTCCGGCAGCGTCGCGTCGTCCAGGTCCGACGGGGCGAGGTCGTGGACGGAGCGGCGGGCCTCGCCGAGGCTGTACCGGGCCAGCTCGGTGGCCCGGTCGAGGTGTTCACGGGCCCGCTCCGGGTCGGATGCGCCGGCGACCACCCGGAGCTGGGCGATGATCCCCGTCAGCCCCTGTGCGAGGGTGTCGTGGATCTCGGCGGCGACGCGCCGGCGCTCGTCGGCGATGCCCGCCTCCCGCGCCTGGAGCACGAGTTGGGTGTGGAGGGCGGCGTTCTCGTCCAGGGCCTCCTGGAGAGCCGTGTTGGTGCGCTCCAGTTCGGCGATGGTGGCGGCCTGGGCGCTGCTGCGCTCGGTCTCCTTCTCCTCCAGATGGCCCATGACGGAGACCAGCACCAGATTGAAGACGAACAGCGCGCCGAACGCGGCCCAGCCGACCGCCCCCTTGGGCGGCAGCCCACCGGACTGCGCCCCGGCCAGGGTGATGGCCGTGGCGGCCAGGCCCGGCCAGAGCAGGGGGCGCGGCAGCAGCCGGTCGGCGCCGAGGTACCCGACGGACGCGTAGAACGCGAAGAAGGGGTTGAGCCAGGTCAGGGCGGAGGCGATGGCCCACCGCACGCCGTAGTGGACGGCGTCGGCCCGGCACGGCGCCGTGCGCCCGGGCGGCACCCGGCCGCCCCCGCCGCGCCGGATGTCCAGCGCGAGGGCCGCCGCGACCAGGGCTCCGGTCGCGTACCAGTCGGCGCGGCCCATGCCGACGACCTCGCCCGTCGCCAGCGCGAGCAGCAGACTGAAGCCGAGCAGGGAGCGGGGGGCGTACCGCTGGAGCGCCCGCTGCCGTTCCTCGACCGCCGCCCCGGCCGCCGCCCCGGCCGCCGCGTGCCCGGGGCCCCCGCGCGCGACCGTATCCGCCACCTGCCCGGACACCCCGCCCCTGACCGCATCCACCTCCGCCCCCTCCTCCGCCCCTGCGTCCCCATCCGCCACGCGCCCGAACGCCCTGTCCGTACCGCTTCTTCCGCCGCCCACCGCGCCGCCCATCCCCTCAGTCTGCGGGGCCGGGACCGCGCGCGGTCAACGGCTTCCCCGAGCCCGTGTCCGCCGCGCGCCCACTCCCCGGGGCCCTCACTCCCAGCGGAACCAGCGCCCCGCCGCACCGATCAGCACCACCGCCCAGAGCGCGAGGACACCGAGGTGCGACCAGGCGGGCCAGTCGCCCGCCGCGGCATCGCCGAGAGCCCGCGCCGCGGCGCCGAACGGCGTGCCCTCGACGACGGCCGCCAGCGCGTCCGGCATCGCCTGCACGGGCATCCACACGCCCGCGCAGAACATCGAGGGGAAGAAGATCACCGAGCCGATCACATGCGCGGCCTTCGTCGTGCCGGAGAGCGCGGAGACGAGAGCGCCCAGGCAGAGCGCGACGGCGACGGACAGCACCAGCGCGAGCAGATACCCGGCGACCTGTCCCGGCAGCCGTATGCCGAAGGCGGCGCGGCCCACGGCGAGCGCGAGCACCGCCGAGGCCAGAGCGGCGGCCCCGTGGATTCCCATCTGCGCGCCGAGCACGGCGGCGGGCCGCACCGGAGTCGTCGACATGCGCCGCAGGATGCCGCGCTCGCGGTATCCGGTGATGACCGGCGGCATGGTCTGGAGACCCGCCACGATCATGCCGAGCAGCACCGTGACGGGCCCATAGGTGTCGATGACCCGCAGGCCGCCGAGAGCCTCGTCGGGCTCGCGGAAGGAGGGGATGGAGCCGAGGATCACCAGCAGGCCGGTGGGGAAGGCCAGAATCCAGAAGAGACTGCCGGGCTCGCGGCGGAAGAGCCGGAACTCGGCGGTGAGCACGGCGCGTTCGGCGGAGCGCGCGGCGGACACGGGAGCGGTGGCGCCGGTGCGGGCGCTGGTGCGGGTGCTCATGAGAGGGCGGCTCCTGAGGTGAGGTCGAGAAAGGCGTCGTCCAGCGTGGCGTCGGAGACCCGGAGCCGGCGGGCGGTGATGTGCCGGCGGGCGAGCAGGGTGATGACGGCGTCGACGGTCTCGTCGGTGCCGCCGAGCGTCACCCGGCCGTCCTCGCACACCACCGAGGCGAGCCCGGGCAGGGAGCCGAGGTCGGCGTCGCCGAGCGGTTCGGAGGGGGTGAACGCGATCACGGTCGCCCCGGCGGACCGGCGGATCAGCCCGTCCGGGGTGTCGAGCGCGGCGACGCGCCCCTGGTGGATCACGGCGATCCGGTCGCAGAGCCGCTGCGCCTCCTCCATGAAGTGGGTGACGAGGAGAACGGTGACCCCGCCGGCCCGTACGTCCTCGATGAGCTGCCAGGTGTCGCGGCGGGAGCGCGGGTCGAGCCCCGTGGTCAGCTCGTCCAGCACGACCACCCGCGGGTTGCCGACGAGGGCGAGCGCGATGAAGAGCCGCTGCTTCTGCCCTCCGCTGAGCTGGGCGAACCGGGTGCCCAGCTTGTCGGTGAGCCCCAGCCGCTCGGCCAGGGGCCGCCAGTCGGCGGGGGCCGGATAGCACGCCGCGTACAGCTCCAGCGCCTCCCGCGCGGTCAGCTTCGGCTGGAGCTCGCTCTCCTGGAGCTGGGCGCCGAGTATCCGGGTGAGCGCCCGGTGATCCCGTACGGGATCGAGCCCGGCGACCCGGACCCGGCCGCGGTCGGGCACCCGGAGCCCTTCGACGCATTCGACGGTGGTGGTCTTCCCCGCGCCGTTCGGGCCGAGGATTCCGAAGATCTCGCCCTCCTCGACGGCGAACGAGACCCCGTCCACGACGGTCCGCCCGGCATACGACTTGCGCAGCCCGGCGACTTCGATGAGTGGTGTACTGGTCATGGGCCGAGCCTGCCGGGGCGGCGGCCTCCGGGGCATCGCCCATCGCGCTCGAAGGCGCATCAACCGATCGGTTGACCCACCCCCGCGACCCGTCGGCCGGGGCGGGCACGGCCCGGGAAACGACGGAGCGCCCCTGACCGGTGCCTGACCAGTAGGAGCGCTCGACCGCTGGTGGGAACGATTCATCGAACAAACGTTCACCGTGGGGCGGGTGGGACTCGAACCCACGGCCGACGGATTATGAGTCCGCTGCTCTAACCGGCTGAGCTACCGCCCCTAACGGCGCGTCGCGCACAAATGTGCGCGCCGTCTGCCGCAGCATAGCCGCTCATACGATCTCCTGCTTCGGATGGTCGGCATCGCTCGTGGGGGAAGACGGCGCTGCCCGCCGCCAGGTTGCCCGGCGGTCCGGAACAGCTCGGGAACGGGTTTGGAACAGGTCCGGAACATACGAAAAAGGACCCTCAAGGGGTCCTCTTCCGTGGTGGCTCCCCCGGCTGGACTCGAACCAGCAACCCTCCGGTTAACAGCCGAATGCTCTGCCAATTGAGCTACAGGGGACCGCGCTCCCCCGACTGGACTCGAACCAGTAACCTGCCGGTTAACAGCCGGCTGCTCTGCCAATTGAGCTACAGGGGATTGCGTCGCGTGCACCGAACGTACCTACCGGGGGGCTCCCGGAGGGCGTGCGCTCGCTGCGACACATACATTAGCGCAAGCAGGGGGGTGCTCCGCCAATCGGTATGGTCCTGGGTGATCACGGGTCGCGCCGGGTAGACGGGCAGGCACGTACGCAACCGAAGGGTGGCAGCGCCATGCGGTACAAGCTCACATTCGTGGTCGGACTCGCCATCGGCTATGTGATCGGGACACGGGCCGGTCGCGAGCGTTACGAACAGATGAGAAAGAGCGCCCGGCAGTTCTCCCAGAACCCCGCCGTGCGCAACGCGGCCGAGTCCGCGGTGCAGAGCGGGCGCGAGGTCGCGGGCAAGGCCCTGCACACCGTGAGTACCAAGGTCGGCGACCGCATCCCCGAGTCGGTCACGGAGCGGGTGAGGTCCCTGCGGGAGCGCGGTTCCGGCGTCGAGGACGACTGGGGAACCAGCAACACCTGACATCCGGCACTCCCCGGGTGGGGCAGAATCTGTTCCATGGGGATAGTCGCCGGCTTGGACAGTTCATCTGCGTTCACCCAGATCGTCGTCTGTGACGCGGACACGGGTGCCGTGCTGCGGCAGGGCTATGCCCCGCACCCCGTGGACCCGAAGGCCGGGGAGATCGACCCGCAGGCCTGGCTGCTCTCGCTCGGCGAGGCGGCGGCCGGCGGGCTCCTGGAGGGTGTGGAGGCCATCGGGGTCTCCGCGCAGCAGCACGGCCTGGTCCTCCTGGACCAGCAGGGATCGCTGGTCCGCCCCGCGCTGACCGGCAACGACAAGCGCGCGCAGGTCGCCGCCGCCGATCTGATCGACGCGCTCGGCGGGCGCCGGGCCTGGGCCGAGGCCGTCGGCTCGGTGCCGCAGGCCGCGCACCCGGTGGCCAAGCTGCGCTGGCTGACGCGCACCGAGCCCCAGTCGGCGCAGCGGGTGGCGGGAGTGCTCCAGCCGCACGACTGGCTCGTGTGGCAGCTGCTCGGCCGCCCCGCCCGCCGGACCACCGACCGCGGCGGCGCCTCCGGCACCGGCTACTGGTCGGCGGCCACCGGCTCGTACCGCCCCGATCTGGTCGAACTGGCCCTCGGTCACCAGTGCGCGCTGCCCGATGTGCTCGGGCCCGCCGAGTCGGCCGGCACCACCCCCGAGGGGCTGCTCATCTCCGCCGGCACCGGCGAGACGATGGCCGCGGCCTTCGGGCTCGGCGTCGCCTCCGGGGACGCGGTGGTCTCACTCGGAGCCTCCGGTTCCGTGATGGCCGTCCACCACGAGGCGCTGGCCGACCCCAACGGCATGATCACCTCGTACGCGGACGCCACCGGGATGCATCTGCCGGTGGTGCACACCCTCAACGCGGTGCGGGCGCTGCGCGGCGCCGCCGAGATGCTCGGCCTCGACGACCTCGACGCCCTCTCCGAACTGGCGATGAAGTCCACCCCCGGCGCTTCGGGGCTGGTTCTGCTGCCGTATCTGGAGGGCGAGCGCACCCCCAGGCTGCCGCACACCGCCGGCACGCTCAGCGGGCTGCGGCGCGAGTCGATGAAGCCCGAGCACCTGGCGCGGGCCGCCTTCGAGGGAATGCTCTGCTCGCTCGCCGACGCGATGGACGTGCTGCGCGGACGGGGTGTGGAGGTGCGCCGGGTCTTCCTGCTGGGCGCGAGCGCGGGGCTGCCCGCCGTGCAGGCCGCGGCTCCGGGAATCTTCGGCGCGCAGGTGGTCGTGCCCGAGCCCGCCGACTACGCGGCGCTCGGCGCGGCCCGGCAGGCCGCCTGGGCGCTCGGCGCCGCGCGGGGGACGCTGTCGCCGGCCGCCCCGCCGGTCTGGCAGGACGCCGTCGTGCGCGTGCTGGAGCCCGGTGACGAGACGGCCGTGGGCCAGGCGGTGCGGCAGCAGTACAGCGCGACGCGGGAGCAACTGCACCCCGGGGCCTTCGGTCCGGCGCACTGAGACGGGGCGCACCGGGACGGGGTGCGCCGATGCTCCGAGACGGGACGCACCGGGACGGCGTGGCCCGGGCCGCGCGGGTGGCCCGGGGCGGCGCGCATGTCCCGGGCGGCGCGGGCCGCGGGCAGGGCGGGTCCCGGAAGCGCGGGCCGCGCGGGCCGATGGGCCGGGGCGGGCGCGGTGATCGCCCCGGCGCGCGAGCCCCGGCGCGGCGGGTGTGACTTGACCCGCCCTTGAAACAAACCGTTGGGGTTCACGGGCTCCGGTGCAGCAAGATGGTGAGGCCCCCGGCCACACCTCTGCCCTGCCCTGCCCTGCCGCCGACCCCGAGAGACGCGCGTGCTGATACAGCTGCTGCGGACACATCTGCGTCCGTACAAGAAACCGATCGCCCTCCTGGTCTTTCTGCAACTCCTCCAGACCAGCGCCACCCTCTATCTGCCCACCCTGAACGCCGACATCATCGACGACGGTGTGGTGAAGGGCGATACAGGCGTCATCCTCAGCCTCGGTTCGGTCATGATCGCCGTGAGTCTGGTGCAGGTGATCTGCAATATCGGCGCCGTCTACTACGGGGCCCGCACCGCATCCGCGCTCGGGCGCGATGTCCGCGCCGCCGTCTTCGACCGGGTGCAGAGCTTCTCCGCGCGCGAGGTCGGACACTTCGGCGCCCCGTCGCTGATCACCCGTACGACCAACGACGTCCAGCAGATCCAGATGCTGGTTCTGCTGGCGTTCACCCTGATGGTCTCCGCCCCGATCATGTGTGTGGGCGGCATCGTCATGGCGCTCGGCCAGGATGTGACCCTCTCCGCCGTGCTGCTGGCCGTCGTCCCGGTGCTCGGGATCTCGGTGACGGTCATGGTGATCAAGATGAGGCCGCTCTTCCGGACCATGCAGGAACGGCTCGACACCGTCAACCGGGTGCTGCGGGAGCAGATCACCGGCAACCGCGTCATCCGCGCCTTTGTCCGCGACGGCTACGAGCAGGACCGTTTCGGTGAGGCCAACACCGAGCTGACGGATGTCTCGCTCGGCACCGGGCGGCTGATGGCGCTGATGTTCCCGACCGTGCTGACGGTGGTGAACGTCTCCTCCGTCGCCGTCGTCTGGTTCGGCGCGATGCGGGTCGACAGCGGGGCGATCCAGATCGGCGCGCTCACCGCGTTCCTCGCCTATCTGATGCAGATCGTGATGGCGGTGATGATGGCCACCTTCATGTTCATGATGGTGCCGCGCGCGGAGGTCTGCGCCGAGCGGATCGAGGAGGTGCTGGGCACCGATTCGAGCGTGGTGCCGCCCACCGCCCCCGTGCGCGAGCTGGCCCGGCACGGCCATCTGGAACTGCGGGACGTGCAGTTCTGCTACCCGGGCGCCGAGGAGCCGGTGCTGCGCGAGGTGGCACTCGCCGCGCGCCCCGGGGAGACCACCGCGATCATCGGATCGACCGGAAGCGGCAAGTCCACCCTGCTCGGTCTGGTGCCCCGGCTCTTCGACGCCACGGGCGGGGAGGTGCTGGTCGACGGGGTGAATGTGCGCGATCTCGACCCGGCGCTGATGGCGCGGACCGTGGGGCTCGTGCCCCAGAAGCCGTATCTCTTCTCCGGCACGGTGGCCACCAACCTCCGCTACGGCCGGCCCGGCGCGAGCGACGAGGAGCTGTGGCAGGCCCTTGAGGTGGCGCAGGCGGCCGGTTTCGTGCGCGAACTCGACGGCCGGCTCGACGCGCCGATCGCCCAGGGCGGCACCAATGTCTCCGGCGGGCAGCGGCAGCGGCTGGCGATCGCCCGGACCCTGGTCCAGCGTCCGGAGATCTATCTCTTCGATGACTCGTTCTCGGCGCTGGACTACGCCACGGACGCGGCGCTGCGGGCCGCGCTGGCGCTGGAGACCGCGGAGGCGACCGTGGTGATCGTCGCCCAGCGGGTCTCGACGATCCGGGACGCGGACCGGATCGTGGTCCTGGACGAGGGGCGGGTCGTGGGAACGGGCAGTCACCGGGAACTGATGGCGGCCAATGAGACCTATCGCGAGATCGTGCTCTCGCAGCTGACGGAGGCTGAGGCCGCATGAGCGGGCCACGCATGATGATGGGCGGCTCGGCCGAGCGCTCCATGGACTTCAAGGGCTCGGTCAAGCGGCTGCTCAAGGCGCTGGCTCCCGACCGGGTGCTGCTGTGGGGGATGCTCGCGGCGGCGCTGCTGAGCGTCGGGTTCTCGGTGGTGGGCCCGATGGTGCTCGGCTGGGCGACCGATCTGGTCTTCGCCGGGGTCGTCGGCCGGGACCTGCCCGAGGGCGGCACCAAGGCCGAGACGATCGAGGGCCTGCGGGAGAAGGGCGACGACGGTCTCGCCGACATGCTCTCCGGGGTGGACTTCACCCCCGGTGAGGGGATCGACTTCGGCGCCGTGGGCCAGGTGCTGCTGGTGGCGCTCGCGCTGTTCCTGGTCTCCGGGGCGCTGGCGCTGGTCGCGAGCCGGCTGTCGATCAAGGTGATCAACCGGTCCATGTACCGGATGCGGGAGGACGTCCAGGCCAAGCTGTCGCGGCTGCCGCTGTCGTACTTCGACCGCGCCAAGCGCGGCGAGGTGCTGAGCCGGGTCACCAATGACATCGACAACATCGGACAGACCCTCCAGCAGACGATGGGCCAGCTGATCAACTCGCTGCTGACCATCGCGGGCGTGCTGGTGATGATGTTCTGGATCTCCCCGCTGCTGGCCCTGGTCGCGCTGGTCACGGTGCCGCTGTCGATCTGGATCGCGGCCCGGGTGGGCAAGCGCTCCCAGCCGCACTTCATCCAGCAGTGGCGCTCGACCGGGAAGCTCAACGCCCATATCGAGGAGATGTACACCGGTCACGCGCTGGTGAAGGTCTTCGGGCGGCAGAAGGAGTCGGCCGAGGGGTTCGCCGAGCAGAACGAGGCGCTGTACGAGGCCGGGTTCAAGGCGCAGTTCAACAGCGGGGTGATGCAGCCGCTGATGTTCTTCGTCTCCAACCTCAACTATGTGCTGGTGGCCGTGGTCGGCGGACTGCGGGTCGCGACCGGGACGCTCTCGATCGGCGATGTGCAGGCGTTCATCCAGTACTCCCGGCAGTTCTCGATGCCGCTGACGCAGGTGGCGTCGATGGCGAATCTGGTGCAGTCGGGCGTGGCCTCCGCCGAGCGGGTCTTCGAGCTGCTGGACGCGGAGGAGCAGGAGCCGGACAGCCCGTCCGTCGAACTGCCGGAGCGCCCGGCCGGGCAGGTCTCGCTGGAGCGGGTCTCCTTCCGGTACGAGCCGGAGAAGCCGCTGATCGAGGGGCTCTCGCTGAGTGTGGAGCCGGGCCAGACGGTCGCGATCGTCGGCCCCACGGGCGCGGGCAAGACCACGCTGGTGAATCTGCTGATGCGGTTCTACGAGGTCACGGGCGGCCGGATCTCCCTCGACGGGGTGGATGTCGCGAAGATGTCGCGGGACGATCTGCGGTCGTCCATCGGGATGGTGCTCCAGGACACCTGGCTCTTCGGCGGCTCCATAGCGGACAACATCGCGTACGGGGCTCCTCGCGAGGTGAGCCGTGCGGAGATCGAGGAAGCGGCGCGGGCGGCGCACGCGGACCGTTTCATCCGTACCCTCCCCGAGGGCTACGACACGGTCATCGACGACGACGGCGCCGGGGTCAGCGCGGGCGAGAAGCAGTTGATCACCATCGCGCGGGCGTTCCTCTCCGACCCGGTGATCCTGGTGCTGGACGAGGCGACCAGCTCGGTCGACACCCGTACGGAGGTGCTGATCCAGAAGGCGATGGCGCGGCTCTCCCACGGGCGCACCAGCTTTGTGATCGCGCACCGGCTCTCCACCATCCGGGACGCCGATGTGATCCTGGTGATGGAGAACGGCGCGATCGTCGAGCAGGGCAGCCACGATGAACTGCTGACGGCGCGGGGCGCGTACGCCCGGCTGTACTCGGCGCAGTTCGCGCAGGCGGTCGCGGAGGTGGACTGAGCGCGGACGGCCGCGTCAGGACTCGGTGCCCGCCGGGTCGGTCGCGGCCGGTCGCGGCTGTGCCCGCCGGGACGGTCGCGGCTTGTGCGCGGAGGGGCGGTCGCGGAGGGGCGGGGCGCGGGCGGTCACGGGCACAGGGGTGGGCCGGGTCCGCGCCGCTGCCGGGGCGTCAGTCCAGATAGCCGCGGAGCTGGTCGGCGAAGGCGTGGTCGCGCAGTTTGTTGAGGGTCTTGGACTCGATCTGGCGGATGCGTTCCCGTGTCACGCCGAAGATCCGGCCGATCTCCTCCAGGGTGCGCGGCCTGCCGTCGACCAGTCCGTACCGCAGCTGGACCACCTTGCGCTCGCGCTCGCCGAGCGTGGAGAGCACGGCCTCCAGATGTTCGCGGAGCAGCAGGAAGGCGGCGGACTCCACGGGTGAGGCGGCGTCGCCGTCCTCGATGAGGTCGCCGAGGGCGACATCGTCCTCCTCCCCCACGGGCGCGTGCAGCGAGACGGGTTCCTGGGCGAGCCGGAGCACCTCGCTGACCCGCTCGGGCGCCAGGTCGAGCTGGGCGGCGACCTCCTGGGGCGTCGGTTCGCAGCCGCGCTCCTGGAGCATCCGGCGCTGGACCCGGACGACCCGGTTGATCAGCTCCACCACATGGACGGGGACGCGGATGGTCCGGGCCTGGTCGGCGAGGGCCCGGGACATGGCCTGGCGAATCCACCAGGTGGCGTAGGTGGAGAACTTGTAGCCGCGGGCGTAGTCGAATTTCTCGACCGCGCGGATGAGGCCGAGGTTCCCCTCCTGGACGAGGTCGAGCATGGTCAGCCCGCGCCCGACATAGCGCTTGGCGACGGAGACGACGAGCCGGAGATTGGCCTCGATCAGCCGGCGCTTGGCCATCCGGCCCATGACGACGAGCCGGTCGAGATCCACGGCGAGCCGGGAGTTGTTGATGTCGGGGGTGTTGCTGAGCTTCTCCTCGGCGAAGAGGCCGGCCTCGACCCGGCGGGCGAGTTCCACCTCCTCGGCGGCGGTGAGCAGGGAGATCCGGCCGATCTCCCGCAGATACTGGCGGAAGAGGTCGGACGACGGGCCGCCGCTCTCACCGCGGGCCGCGCGCCGGGGCTCCGGCGCGTCGGGTACCTCCACGGCGTCCTCGGCCGCGCGGCCGGCGGGCCGGGGCAGGGAATCGGGGTGGTGCGCGGGCAGGCTCTGCGCGGGGACGGCCGCGAGGGTCTCCGTCCCCGCGCGGCGGTGGGCCGGCGGTGTGTCGGTCAGGCTCTCGGCCGGGCTGTCGGCCAGGGTCCGGGTCTGCACGGGGGGCGACCTCCAGGGTGATCGCTGCCGGTTCACGGGCGTGCGGCAGCGGGACGGAGGCGGGCGGGCCGCTGTCCGTCCCGTACACGATGAGCGAATCGATCCAACGGGGGTGCGTGGGCCCACTGCGATGGGCCGGCCGCGCTCCGAGGACTCAGGCACCGCCCCCAGTGTGGGGTACGACACACAGCCGCCACGAGGGGCGTGCGGGGACTTTCTGAGGCCCTTGCGTGACCGGGTGGTTACCGAGCCGGGATCGGGTGGTGTTCCCGGGACCCCCGCGCGGGCTCCCCCGGCCGGGGCCGCGTGGGCGTCTCCCGGGGCGAGGGGCGATCGGGGCGGCGGTTCCGGGGGGGGTGGGGCGGGCCGGTCGGCGGGTGCCGGGCCCGGTCGGGGCGGGCCGGTCGGCGAGGCGCGGTGCCAGGGCTCGCGAGCCCCGGCACGATCCGAAAGAGACGACCTAGAGCGCCGCGGCGCCGTGGTTCCGCAGGGAGCGGGCGTACTGCTGGAGGACCCACAGTTCGTTCTGTACGGCGGTGTGCTGCTCGGGGTCCGCGTGCTGGCCGAGGCGGGAGAGGGTGCCCTGGATCTCGGCGATCCGCCGGTCGACCGCGCGCAGCCGGACCTGGACGAGCTGCTCGCCCGCGTAGGTCTCGTCGACGATCTTCGCGTGGATGGCCTCGACGGCCATCTCGGTGACCATGGCGCGCACGGTGTCGTTGGCGGCGGCCTCGCGGACCCGGGCGAGATAGCCGGGGCTGTCCGCCCGGCCCTGCTCGGCCCCGCCCGCCTCGGCGATGGTCTGACGGACATCCGCGTACGGAGGGGCGGTGAACTCGTCGGCCCCGTAGGCGTCGAAGGCCGGGGAGACCAGCTCGGGGCGCTGGAGGGCGAGCTTGAGCAGCTCGCGCTCGGTGCGGTGGGCGGGGCTGCGGAGATTGAGGGCGGGGCCGGAGCCGCCGGGGACGGCCGTGGGCTGCTGCCGGTCAGCGCCGCCCCGCCCGGGGGCGCCGTTGCGGGAGGGGGCGCCGGTACGGGAGGAGGCCGGGCCGCGCCCGCCCCGGTCCCGGGCCCAGCGGGCGAGCTGGGCGACCCGTTTGACGACGAACTGGGTGTCGAGGATGCCGACGATCCCCGCGAGCTGTACGGCGGATTCGTGCTGGATGGCGAAGTTCTTGATGCCGGCGACGATGGGCGCGGCCTCGTCCAGCGCGGCGGCCCGGCCGGCGGGGGTCTCCAGGTTGTGGCGTGTCACGACCTGGCGGATGGCGAACTCGAAGAGCGGGGTGCGGGTGTCGACGAGCTTCCGCACCGCGCCGTCGCCCTCGGCGAGCCGCAGGTCGCAGGGGTCCATCCCGCCGGGGGTGATCGCGATGGAGGTCTCGGCGGCGAACTTCTGATCGTCCTCGAAGGCCCGGAGCGCGGCCTTCTGGCCGGCGGCGTCCCCGTCGAAGGTGAAGATCACCTCGGCGGTGGCATCGTCCATCAGCAGCCGCCGGAGGATCTTGATGTGGTCTCCGCCGAAGGCCGTGCCACAGGTGGCGATGGCGGTGGTGACCCCGGCCAGATGGCAGGCCATCACATCGGTGTACCCCTCGACGACGACGGCGCGGCGGGACTTGGCGATCTCCTTCTTGGCCAGGTCGATGCCGTAGAGCACCTGGGACTTCTTGTAGATGCCCGTTTCGGGGGTGTTCAGATACTTGGGCCCGTTGTCGCTCTCGTAGAGCTTGCGGGCACCGAAGCCGACAACATCGCCGGAAATGTCGCGAATGGGCCACATCAGCCGGCCGCGGAAGCGGTCGATGGGGCCCCGGCGGCCCTCCTGGGAGAGGCCGGAGAGGGTCAGCTCCTTGTCGCTGAAGCCCTTTCCGCGCAGGAAGCGGGTGAGGTGGTCCCAGCCCTGGGGGCTGTAGCCGACGCTGAAGTGCTGGGCGGCGGCGTGGTCGAAGCCCCGGTCGGCGAGGAAGGCGCGGCCGGTCTCGGCCTCGGGGCTGGTCTCCAGCTGCTCGATGTAGAACTGGGCGGCGACCTTGTGGGCCTCCACCAGGCGGATGCGCTCCCCCCGCTGGTGGCTGGGGTTGTACCCGCCCTCCTCGTACCGCAGGGTGATGCCGGCGGTGGCGGCCAGCCGCTCGACCGTCTCGGAGAAGGTGAGATGGTCGATCTTCATCACGAAGGCGATCGTGTCGCCGCCTTCCTGGCAGCCGAAGCAGTGGAAGAGACCCTTGCTCGGGCTGACCTGGAAGGAGGGGGACTTCTCGTCGTGGAAGGGGCAGAGCCCCTTCAGATTGCCGCCGCCCGCGTTGCGCAGCTGGAGGTAGTCGGACACGACGGCGTCGATCGGGACCGCGTCCCGAACCGCCTTGACGTCGTCATCGTTGATCCTGCCTGCCACATCTGAATTCTACGGGTGGACCGGGGCCTCTCCCGTCGGCTGTGGACAACTCCCGTCACGCGCTCAGCGACTCCAGGGGTACGGAGGGGTTGCCGAGGGCCTCCGGGTCCACCGCGGCACCCGAGCGGATCAGTGTCTGGATCGGGGCAGTGACGTCCCACACATTCACATTCATCCCGGCGAGCACCCGGTTCTCCTTCAGCCAGAACGCGATGAACTCGCGCTTTCCGGCGTCGCCGCGGAGCACCACCTGGTCGTACGAGCCGGCCGGGGCCCAGCCGGAGTACTCCAGGCCGAGGTCGTACTGGTCGGAGAAGAAGTACGGGACGCGGTCGTAGGAGACCTCCTGGCCGAGCATGGCGCGCGCGGCGGCCGGGCCGCCGTTGAGGGCGTTGGCCCAGTGCTCGACGCGGAGCCGGGAGCCGATCAGCGGGTGGTCGGCCGCGGCCACGTCGCCGGCGGCGCAGATGTCGGGGTCGGAGGTGCGCAGGGCGGCGTCGACGGCGATGCCTCCGCCGGCCGAGCGGTCGGCGATGGCGAGACCGGCCGCCTCGGCGAGCGCGGTGCGGGGGGCGGCGCCGATCGCGGCGAGGACATGGTGGGCGGGGTGCTCCTCGCCGTCGTCGGTGCGGACCGCCAGGACCATGCCGTCCTGGCCGGTGATCTCGGTGAGCCGGGCGCCGAAGTGGAAGCGGACCCCGTGGTCCTGGTGCAGCTCGGTGAAGACCTGGCCCAGCTCGGGGCCGATGACCTGGTGCAGCGGCGTGGCCTCGGACTCGACGACGGTCACCTCGGCGCCGTAGCCCCGGGCGGCGGCGGCGACCTCCAGGCCGATCCAGCCGGCGCCCGCGATGACCAGCCGCCCGTTGTCCCGGCCGAGGGCGGCGAGGACCTGGCGGAGCCGGTCGGCGTGGGCGAGGCGCCGCAGATGGTGGACCCCGGCGAGGTCGGTGCCCGGGATGTCCAGCCGGCGCGGTTCCGCTCCGGTGGCGAGCAGCAGCTTGTCGTAGTGGAGGACGGTGCCGTCGCCCAGCTCCACCGATTTCCCGGCGCGGTCGACGGCGACGACGGTCTGGCCGAGATGCAGTTCCACATCGGCCTGCGCGTACCAGCCGGGCTCGTGGACGAAGACGCTCTCGCGCTCCTCCTTGCCCTGGAGGTAGCCCTTGGACAGGGGCGGCCGTTCATAGGGGTGGTCCCGTTCGTCACCGACGAGGATCACGCGCCCGGTGAACCCCTCGGCGCGGAGGGTCTCGGCGGCCTTGGCTCCGGCGAGACCGCCGCCGACGATGACGAATGTCCGATGTCCATCGACCACTTGGTGCCTCCTTTTTCCGGCTGTTCCCGGCTGTTCCCGGCTGTTCCCGGCTCTTCCCGGCTTCTGCGCTGCCTGACAGGGAGCGTCCCGCACGGAGCGGGGCGGCGGAAGAGGGAGTGGTCCTGGCGTGTCCTGTCCCGGGTCCCTCCCCGGGCGGGCCATGCGGCCTAGAGGCGGGCCGTGAGCTGGGCGTGCAGGGTGCGGGCCGAGGCGTCGGTGAGGGAGGCGAGCTGATCCACAATCACCCGACCGCGCGCCCGGTCGTCGCTCGCGGCGTCGAAGAGGGCACGGAATTGCGGATCGAGTGTGTCGGGCGCGCGGGCCGTGACCGCCTCCGCCAGCTCGGTCAGCACGATGCGCTGGTCGGCCCGGAGGACGGCCTGCTCGTCGCGCTGCATCACATAGCGGTCGGCGACGGCCTTGAGCACCGCGCACTCGTTCCGCGCCGCGCGGGGGACGACCAGCTCGGCGGCGTACCGGGTGAGGGGGCCGGTGCCGTAGGCGTGGCGGGTGGCGCCCTCGGCGGCGAGGCAGAACCGGCCGATGAGCTGGCTGGCGGCGTCCTTGAGCCGGGCCTGCGCCAGGGCGGAGCCGTCGTAGTGGTGGGGCCACCACTCCTGGCCGACGAGGCGGTCGAGCGCCTCCGACAGCTCCTCGGGGTCGGTGTCCGCCGGGACGTATCTGCCGATGGCGACCCGCCATATCTCCGCCCGCTCGTCCTCGGCGAGCAGCAGATCCGGGTCGATGTGGCCGGCGTGCAGCCCGTCCTCGAAGTCGTGGACCGAGTAGGCGACATCGTCGGACCAGTCCATGACCTGGGCCTCGAAGCACTTGCGGTGGCCGGGGGCGCCCTCGCGAATCCACTCGAAGACGGGCAGGTCGTCCTCGTACACCCCGAACTTCACCGAGGTGGGGTCGGTGGGGTGGCCGCCTCGGGCCCAGGGGTACTTGGTGGCGGCGTCCAGCGCGGCGCGGGTGAGGTTGAGGCCGACGCTGATCACCTCGCCGTTCGCGGCGCGGGTGAAGCGCTTGGGCTCGATCCGGGTCAGCAGCCGCAGGGACTGGGCGTTGCCCTCGAAGCCGCCGCAGTCCTTGGCGAAGTCGTTGAGCGCGGTCTCGCCGTTGTGTCCGAACGGAGGGTGGCCCATGTCGTGGGAGAGACAGGCGGCCTCGACGAGGTCGGGGTCGCAGCCGAGCGCGGCGCCCAGCTCCCGGCCGACCTGGGCGCACTCCAGGGAGTGGGTGAGGCGGGTGCGCGGGCTGGCGTCCCAGGCCTGATTGCGGGTGCCGGGGGTGACGACCTGCGTCTTTCCGGCGAGCCTGCGCAGCGCCGAGGAGTGGAGCACCCGGGCGCGGTCGCGCTGGAACGCGGTCCGTCCCGGACGTTTGTCGGGCTCGGGGGCCCAGCGTGCGGTGGCCCTGTCGTCGTACGGGTCCTGAGTGGTGCCAGTGGTGCCTGCCATGCTCCGAAGGTAACCGGCCCCGGTGACAGCCGCCGCCACCGGTGATCGCGCGGGCGGCGGGCCGGGGCGCTCTCAGGGGCTGCCGGGAGGCGCGGACGGCGGGCCGGGGTGCTCGCCGCCCGGCCGGGGAGTGCCGTCGAGCCGGACGGTGCCGAGCCGGGTGCCCAGCTCGGCGGTGATCCGCAGCAGCAGCTGAGCCGTGGTGTCGAGGGGCGGGGACTCACGGGGATGCGCCGGCTCCGTCATGGGGGCGATCCTGCCGGGCCGGGGTTGCGGGGCTGTTGCCGTCCGGTGACGGGGGTTTTCCACAGGTTCGGCGGCCCGGAGGACCACTGTCAGACCGGTCACCTACTGTCATCGACATCGAAACCGGTACGTCGGGGAGGCGGTCTTGCCATGGGCTGGATCGAGACAGACAGCGGTGGCTACACCGTGGCGTTGGACGGCACGGGGGTGCTCTGCCGGAATGCGGCGGGCCGCCTGCTGAAGCAGGTTCCGCCGAAGCTGCGGGAGGATGCCGCGGTGGTGCGGCTGCGGCAGCTCGCGGAGTGGCTGGAACGGCACGATCGGGAGTGCCGGGAGCAGGTGGACATCTGGCTGGTGCGGTCACTGCCGGTGCCGGTGGCCCTGCTGGCGCGGGTGTGGCCGGACACGGCCTGGCAGTCGGCGCTGCGTGATCTGGTGGTCGCCCCGGTGGGGGCGGACGGCGCGGCGGACATGGAGCGCGCGGGCCTTCTGCGGGACGCGGACCCGGTGAAGGGCCTGGGGATCGTCGATCTGGACGGCGATTCGGTGCGGCTCGACTGCGAGAGCGTGCTGATACCCCACCCGGTGCTGCTGGAGGACCTGGAGGAGCTGCGGGAGTTCGCGGTGGAGCTGGGGGTCCGGCAGGGCGTGGAGCAGTTGTTCCGTGAGGTGTGGCGGCGGCCCGACGAGACGGCCGGCCAGGAGTGGCACGCCTACGCCAAGGCGAAGTTCGATCAGTTGCGGCACGCCACGGCGCGGGCGGTCGCGCTCGGGTACCGGGTGCGCGGCGGTCAGGTGCTCTGCCCGCTGGTGGAGGAGGGCCGCTCGCTGGAGGCGGCGTACTGGCTGGGTGCCGACTATCCGGACGCGGAGGCGCGCACCGGGGCCCTGGAGTGGCGGGACCGGGAGGGCCGGCGGCTGCCGCTGGCCGAGGTGGGGCCGGTCGCCTGGTCGGAGGGCGAGCGGATGGCGGCGCTGGTCCACGCCGGCCGGGTGGTCGTCGACGAGGACGAGGCGCTCCGGTGAGCGGCACACCGGGCGCGCACAGCACCCAGAGCACAGGCACGGGCACGGGCACGAGAAGCACTGACGGCACCGAGAACACCGCGGGGGAATCGATGGACGGACTGCTGGACGCGGGAGGGGTACTGCCGCTCGGCGGGGGCGGGACCAGGGACGGAAGCGGAAGCGGGGAGCCGGGCGCGGGACCGGGTGAGGGGCCGGGCGAGGCGCTGACGGCGCGGGCCTACGGCCATCCGGCGCTCGACGGGCGCACCGTGGTCCGGCTGGTGCCCGCGGCCATCGCCCCGGCGGAGGACCTGGCACTGGAGTACCTCGGCTTCGAGGGCGCCGGCGCGGCGGCCGTGGGCCGGGTGCGGCCCCAGTCGCTCGGCTTCCCCGCCTGGGCCCTGGTCCACGACCCGGCCCAGGGGCATCACGCGCTGGCCGTGGTCAAGGAGATGGAGCGCCTGGCGCGCCAGGTGGCCACCAAGCCGGGCCTGGCGAAGGAGGGCTTCGACGAGATCGGCACCCGGCTGGACCGCTCCGTACCGCACTTTCTGCCCACCTACTACGAGCAGGTGGGGCGGCTCTTCCTCGGGGTGGAGGCGCGGCAGCAGGCGTCGGTGTTCTTCGGGAAGGCGCGCGCGGCGGAGCAGCGGCACGCCCTGCCGGTGGACGAGGCACGGCTGCGCGAGGTCTTCCTGGAGTTCGCGGGGGCGGGCGCGCTCAGCGGCAAGGCGCTGCGGGAGTACGCGAAGGGCCTCGCCGAGCGGCTGACGCCCCAGGACGCGTACACGGAGTTCCGGGCGCTCTCCGCACAGCGGTGCACCGCGGGACTCACCCCGTACGCGGGGATGCTGGAGGATCTGCGGCGCCTCGCGCGGAGCGCCGGTCTCGACGCCGCCGCCGAGGAGGCCGCGCTGCTCGGCGAGATCATCCACACGGGGGCGATGAGCCGGGCGTCGGGCGGCTTCTGGAAGTCGGCGCTGCCCGCGCTGATCACCGTCGCCTCAGGTGATCAGTCCGTGCGGGAGCGGCTGCTGGCGCTCTGGCCGGAGGCCGGCGGTGAGAGCACCGAGGAGTTCGACGCGGCCTGGCTGGAGCTGCTGGAGCGGTGCGGGGCGGTCGCCCTCCTCCTCGACGGCACGGTCCCGGCAGCCAAGTGGCTCTCGGCCTGGAGCCGCTACCGTCACCGCGGCTGGCGCGATCTGAAGCGCGTCCCCGCCGAGCTGGCCCTGGTGGAGCGGCTCGCGGAGCGGCTGATCGCGGACGGCGCCCCGCTGAATCTGCTGCGCGGGGGCTGGCGCACCAGTGTCGACCTCGACCTGCTGGATCTCTGTCTCGCCCTGGGCATCCCCGTGAACCCCCCATCGGACGGCACGGGGAATCTGGAGCTGTCGCCCTGGTTCGCCGACGAGGGCGAGGGGCGCCGGGATCTGGTGGCGCTGGTCGCCGATGCCCGGTTCGCCGGGCTGCTGCGCGGCGGGGTGGAGCGGCTGTCGGCCGACGGGGGCGAGGGCCGGCTGAAGCAGGTCGTCGCCCATCCCGCGCTGCGCACGGTGCTGCGCGACTGGATCGGCGACCGCGCCGACGACCTGGACCGCCCGCTCGGGCTGCCGCTGCTGGACGGGCTGCTGGGGCGGCTGGCCCCGGTCTCGTCGGCGCTGGGCACCGCGCCGGAGGCGGCGGCCAGGATCACCGCCTTCTCCCCCGCCGGAGCCCTCGCGCACACCCTGCGCACCGGTGTGCTCGACGAGTTGGGCTGGCCCGCGCTGGAGGAGGCGCTCGGCGAGCTGGGCACGGCGGGCACAGCGGGCACCCCGGCCCGGGGCCGCCGCGGCGCCGACGACGAGAGCCACGCCCTGGCGGACGCCTGGCCGGCGCTGGTGGTGCGGCTCGGTCTGCGGGCCGTCGCGGTGGGGCCATCGGGCATCCTCGACCGGCAGACGCTCTCGCTGCCGGCGCCCAAGGCGCACCACTGGGACACTCCGCTGGTCCGCTGGATCGGCGGCCAGTGGCTCACGGTCAACGGGTACGGCGACGAGCGGCGGGGCCGCTGGTCGGGCCGGGCCGCCGAGGTCTTCACGCCGGACGGCACGCTCCCGGACACCTGGCTCTCGTGCCGCACGGCCTCGCTGGAGCTGGCGGACGGCAGCCGCACCTTCGGCGGGCGGCCGGTGCACCCCGGGGACACCTCGTTCGCGGGTGAGGCACGGCAGATCGCCTCGGACGGTGTCTCCGTGTGGGTGCTGCACGAGGGCGAGTGGTGGGACTACGACCCGGAGTCGGCGCGCCGGGGCCGGGTGACCGTTCCCGCGTTCTTCGACACGGCGCTCGCGGAGCGCCGGGGCACCCTGCTCCAGCGCTTCTGCCGGCTGCTGCCCGCCCGGCCGGGGCTGGAGTCCTCGCCGCTGGGGAGCAGGGACGGCCTGGTCGGCTGGTGGGTCCGGTTCGATCCGCGGGCGCGGACCCTCACCGCCTGCTCCGTGGACGGCAGCCGCAGCCCGGCGGTGCCGCTCCCCGCCGGCGCCCGCCCCGGGCAGATGTCGGACGGGATTCCGGTGCCGCCGCTGAAGCTGCCCGCCGGCGCGGTACTGCACCCCCGGGAGACCCGGGGGCACAGCGGGAAGGTCGATCTGCACGACGCGGACGGCACCCTGCTGGCCACCGTCGAGGAGGCGGGCAGTGCACCGGTGTACGCGGGGGGCACCCCGCTGGTGCCGCCGCTGGGGCACTGGCACGCGCTGCGCCCGCGCGACGAGCGGGGTTCGGCCGCCCTGCGCACCGTGACCGAGGCGGACGCGGCGGCGCTGCTGGCGGCCGTCGCGGAGGGCGCCGAACCGGCGGACGCCGTGCGGAAGCTGCTGCCGGAGATCACCCACACCGCGCTGGTGGCCGGTGTCGCCGGGCTGGTCGGGGAGGCCGCGCGGCACGCCGGGCGCATCGCGGTCCTGGCCAGGAGGGCCGCCGAGAAGGAGGAGACCGATGGTCTGCCGGTGGTGCGGTTCGCCCACGACGGGCCGCTGCGGCAGGCGCTCAACCCGCTCACCGACTCCCACAGCTCCTCCTACTGGAACTCCCGGGAGCAGGACACCGTCTCGGTCATGAACCAGCTCCGGTGGCTGGAGCGGATGCTGGCCCCGGGCGCGGGCGAGAGCCGGGAGACCACCGGCTCCGCCGCGGTGGAGTGGCTGGGGCTGCCCGGCTGGGGGCTGGCGGCCGCGGCGGTCAAGGCCGCTTCCCCGGCGACCCCGGAGAAGGAGAGCAAGGCGCTGCTGGAGTTCCTCGGCGCGGCCCTGGAGGTACGGGCCGGCGGGGACGCGGTCCTGCTGGACCCGCGCGGACGGCTGCGGCTCGTCAGACTGAGGGGTGAGACCTCCGAGGCGGCCGGCTCGTTCATCGGCACCGTCCGGCACACGGGGGCGCGGCGGCTGCTGGTGACGGCCGTGAAGCGGACCGAGCCGGGGCACGCGGTCTGGGAGTGCGTCGAGTACGACCCCGGCGGGGCCTTCGGCGGCTGGGACGGCCTCACCGAGGTCGGGTCCCGGGTGCTGGGCACCCCGGCGGACCCGCCGCGCGAGGAGGCGGTGCGCCGACTGCTGGACGGGGTGACGCGGCGCGGTCCGCTGCCGTACCGGCCGGAGCGGGCCCAGGAGTTCGCGGAGCGGGTGGGCATCGGCCCGGTGACCGCCGCGCTGGTCCAGCTCGGACTGCCCGGTGTCGACGACTACGGCAGGGACGGGCTGCTGCCCGCCGGGTTCCTGGCGCCGCTGGGGCTCAAGAGCGCCGATGCCAAGGCCGGCCGCACGGCGGCGAGCGCGCTGACCACCGCCGAACGGCAGCGGTACACGGGGCTGCTGCTCCCGGCGGACGGCGACGGCGTGGACCGCCTGTGGGCGGAGGGCTTCGACCTGGAGCCGCTCACCGGTGCCTGGCTGGCCGAGCGGGGCAGGCTGCGGGCCGTGCCCTCCTGGCTGACCGTCCGGATGGTGGCCGAGTTCTCCTCCGATCCCGGGCTGGAAGCGGCGCTCAACCCGGAGGCGCGGCCCGAGCTGACCGGCCGCACCGAGCAGCGGCTCGACAAGGACGGCGACCTGGAGCCGGCCGACGCCCGGAAGCTGCTCACCGGCGGCGCCCTGGGGTCGTACGAGTGCGCGCTGCGCTGGCTGGCGTACCGGCTGCCGTTCGGCGATCCGCTGCGGGCGGTGCTGCCGGTGACGCTGCGGATGGTGCGGGAGCGGCTCACCGATCCGGGGCTGCTGCTCGACCTCGGCGTGGACTGGGGGGAGGACGGCAAGCCGGTCTCGACCCGTATCCGGGAGGCCCATGGGCTGAGCCCGCGCCGCAAGGGCGCCAAGGACGGTCTGACGGAGGTGTCGGACGCGCTGGTGCTCGCCCCGATGAGCTACAGCTCGGCGCACGACTCGGTGTGGGTCAGATCCGCCGCCGTGGTCACGGGACCCGAGGCCGGTCCGGATCACCCGGCGCTGAAGCTGCTGCTCGCGGTGGCCGGGGAAGGGGGCGCGCTGGATTCGCTGCGGACCCTGCTCAGCGAGGAGTTCATGGCGCTGGTGTCGGCCGACGGGCCGGCCGGGGCGGCCCAGCACCCGGCGCACAGCGCCCCGGAGCTGGTGCCGGCGGCGGCGGAGCGGCTCGGCCTCTCCGAGGACGCGGCCACGCTCTATCTGATGCTGCTGGCGCTGCCGGACCCGGCGGACCGCGGCCAGGCGGAGTGGACCGGGTGGAAGCCGGCCCGGCTGAAGAAGGCGCGCGCGGAGCTGGCGGCCACGGATCTCGTGGTGGTGGCCAAGCGGGCGCGGGCCGGGCGTTCGCTCTTCCTGCCCGGGGGCTGGCTGGAGGCCAGGTCTCCGGCGCTGCCGCTGGAGAGCTGGAAGACGGCGCTGCTGCCCCAGGAGGAGTACGGCTTCACGGTGCCCGGCCGCCCCGTGGGGGAGCTGTTCCGGGCCGCCTGGCAGCGGGTGGTGGACGGCGACGCGCCGGGGTTCGAGGAGTTCGAGGGGCGCAACGCCCGGAAGGCCAGGAGGGGTTCGCGATGAGCGGGAAGGTGGCGGAGGGCGTGGCGCGGGGCGCGCGGCAGGTCGAGCTTCCGGAGGACCGGTACCGGCGGGAGCTGGAGTTCCTGGCCGCCTGTGACGAGGGTCCGAGGCCGCCGGGGTGGCGGATGACCCCGCGTTCGGTGGTGGTGTTCGTCTGTGGCTCCGACGGGGAGCCGCTGATCGCGCCGGACGGGCGGCGGCTGGTCGTCCCGCGGAAGTTCGTGGGCGACCGGGCGCTCGTCGAGCGGTGTGTGGTGACCCTGGCGGGCGAGCGGGGGCTGCTGCTGACCGGCGAGCCGGGCACGGCGAAGTCGATGCTGTCGGAGCTGCTGTCGGCCGCGGTGTGCGGAAGCAGCACCCTGACCGTCCAGGGCACCGCGGGCACCACCGAGGACCAGCTCCGCTACGGCTGGAACTACGCGATGCTCCTCGCCAAGGGCCCGAGCCGGGAGGCGCTGGTGCCGTCGCCGGTGCTGGCCGCGATGGTCCGGGGCGCGGTCGCCCGGATCGAGGAGGTCACCCGCTGTCTGCCGGAGGTGCAGGACGCGCTGGTGTCGCTGCTCTCCGAGCGCCGGATGTCGGTGCCCGAGCTGGCCGGCGCCGGGGACGCCGACGAGACGGTGCACGCGGTGCCGGGGTTCACCCTGATCGCCACGGCGAACCTCCGGGACAAGGGCGTCTCCGAGATGTCGGCCGCGCTCAAACGCCGTTTCAATTTCGAGGAGGTCGGCCCGATCCCGGATCTGGACGCCGAGACGGAGCTGGTGCGGGGGCAGGCGACAGCGGCGCTGGAGCGGTCGGGCGCGGCGTTCACCGTGGACGACACGGTGTTGCAGGCGCTGGTGACGGCGTTCCGGGATCTGCGCTCGGGGCGCAGCGCGGAAGGCTGGGAGATCGAGCGTCCCTCGACGGTGATGTCGACGGCGGAGGCGGTGCAGGTGGCCACCTCCATGGGGCTCGGCGCCGCCTATCTGGGCGACGGCCGGGATGTGGTGCGCACCCTGCCGGGCCATCTGCTGGGCACGGTCCGCAAGGACGACCCGTCCGACCACGCCCGGCTCCTCGGCTACTGGGACGGCCCGGTCCGCCGCCGGGCCGAGAGCGGGGCACCGCTGTGGCGGACGCTGTGGGAGCTGCGCGATGAGCTGGCCTGAGCCGGAGGCGGCCATGGAGCGGCTCGCCGACTGCCGGGAGCCGTATCTGATCGGGGTGCGGCACCACTCCCCCGCGCTGGCGGCGGCCGTTCCGGCGCTGCTCGACGGGGCGGCGCCCGAGGTGCTCCTCATCGAGCTGCCGGAGGAGTTCGCGCCCTGGCTCGGCCACTTGGGCGACCCGGCGACGGTGGCGCCGGTCGCGCTGGCGGGCAGCGGACGGGAGCTGGTGTTCCTGCCGTTCGCGGAGTTCTCGCCGGAGCTGGCGGCGATCCGCTGGGCGCGGGAGGCGGGGGTGGAGGTCCTTCCCTTCGATCTGCCGCTCGGCGCCCGGGTCCCGGGCGCCGAGCGCGACCGGGAGCCGGCCCCGGAGGCCGGTGCGCTCGGTGCCGCCCTGCGGGCCCGTGCCGGGGGCCGCCCCGGTGACGATCTCTGGGACCGGCTGGTCGAGGCGAGCGCACCCGGCGGGGACCCCGAGTCCCTGCGCCGCGCCGCGCTGCTGGTGGGCTGGGCGCTGCGCGGCGACGCCGGCCCGGTCTCCGCGTACGACCTGCGCCGTGAGGAGAACATGCGGCGCAGGCTCGCGGAGCACCGGGGGCGCAGGGCCGCGGCGGTCATCGGGGCGTTCCACGCCCCGGCGCTGGTGCCGGGGCCGCGCGCGGACGGCCCGCCCGGCCCGGACACCTCGCTCCGGGCGGCGGGGGCCTCCGGCGGCGAGGGGCGGCCCGAGCGGGCGGGGCCCGGCGGCGGGCGGTCGCCGGGGCCGGAGGGCCCACGGGCGGGCGGCCGGGATCTCGTCGAGGACGCCGGGGAGCCGATGGAGGTGGTGACCTCCCTGGTGCCCTACTCGTACGCGCTGCTGGACGAGCGGTCCGGGTACCCGGCCGGGATCAGGGACCCCGAGTGGCAGCACGGGGTGTTCCGGGCCGCCGGAGATCCGCGGCTGCTCGACGAGCTGCTGATCGGCACCGCGGTGCGGATCTGTGCGGCGGTGCGGGAGGCGGGGCACCCCAGTGGGCCCGCCGACGCGCGGGAAGTGGTGCGGGTCGCCCGGGACCTGGCGACGCTGCGGGGGCTGCCCGCCGCCGGGCGCGGAGAGCTGGCCGAGGCGGCGCGGACCGTGCTCACCCAGGGGCAGTTGCTCGGGCGGGGGCGGGTGGTGGCCTCGGCGATGGAGCGGGTCCTCGTCGGCTCGCGGCGGGGCAGGCCCGCGCCGGGCACCCCCCGCTCGGGGCTCGGGCCCTGTGTGGAGGCCCTGCTCGCCGAGGTGCGGCTGCCGGGGCCCGACGCGCCCGACCGCCGTGAGCTGCGGCTCGACATCCTCCGTTCCGGCCTCGACCGGCGCCGGGAGATCACCCTGCGGCGGCTGGCGGTCTGCCGGATTCCGTACGGCGAGCCGGGCGAGGTCGCCGGGGTCGGCGAGGCCGCCGCGCTGACCACCCGCTGGACCGTCGCCTGGTCGCCTTCGACGGCCGCGATGCTCGATGTCGCCGGGATGTACGGGGTGACGCTGGAGCAGGCCGCCGAGGGCCTGCTGCGGCAGCGCCGGGCCGACGAGCGCCGGCAGGGCGGCCCGACCGCCGCCGAGGTCCTCGACGGGCTCGGCGAAGCGGCTTCCTGCGCGCTGCTCCCGCTCGCGGCGGAGCGGCTCGCCGAGGTCGCGGAGCTGCTCCCGGCGACGGGCACCCTGCCCGAGCTGCTGCGCGCGATGGAGCTGCTGGACCGGGTCCGGTCGGGGCATGTCCCGGGTGTGGGCGCCGCATGGGAGCGCCCCGCGGTCGAAGCGGCGCTGGAGGAACTGGCCGCCGCCGGGGTCCGGGCGCTCGACGGGCTCGCCGGTTCGACCGCCGAGGCCGACGCGGCGGCCCTGGTCACCCTCGCCGGGCAGGCCGCGGAGACGGGCGGCGGGCTGCGGCTCGCCGACGCGCTCACCCGGCTGGAGTCCGGCGCCACGCCCCTCATCCGGGGCGCCGCGGGTGCGGCGCGGGTGCTGTTGGGGCAGCGGGACCCGGCCGATTTCGGCATCCGGCTGGCCTCCCGCGCGGACGCGGCGGGCTCCGCCGAGCTGCGCGCCGGACTGTCCGGTTTTCTGCGCGGGTCGCTGCTCGCCGCCGGCCCGCTGCTGGAGACCGGCAGGGCGCTGGACCCGCTGCTGGAGCGGGTGGAGTCCTTCGCGGACCGTGCGTTCCTGGAGCGGCTGCCCGCGCTCCGGGAGGGGTTCGACGTGCTCTCCCCGGCGGCCCGTTCGCGGCTGCTGTCGGTGGTGGAGGACCGCACGGGCGAGGCGGCGGGCACCCTGACGGGCCCGGTGGCGGACCCGGCGGCGCGGGCGCTGCTGGCGCTGGCGGATCTCGCGGGGCGGGAGGCGCTGGCCGCGCGGGGGCTGCTTCCCCGGAGCGCTCCGGCCCGGAGCACGGCCGCGACCACGACCGCGACCGCCGCCCCGGCCCGGCCTTCCGGCGGCGCGGATCACTCGCTCACGGCGGGCGCGCGCTGGCGGCTGCTGCTCGGGCGCGGTCAGCAGCCGACGGCACAGGGGCGGCGGGTCGCCACCGCCCTGGACGAGCTGTACGGGAGCGGCCGGGGCGAGGGCTCCCGGGGCGAGTACGGCAGCGGGCCGGGGGGCGGCGGCGAGCCCTCGTACCCGGATGTCCGGTCCTGGTCGGAGGAGCTGGCCGCGCTCTTCGGCCCGGGTGTACGGGAGGAGGTACTGGCCGCGGCCGCCGACTCCGGCCGGCTCGACGCGGCGCTCGAACTGGACCCGGCGGCCGTCCGCCCCTCCGTGGAGCTGCTGCGGACGGTGCTCGCCTCCGCGGGCGGCCTGCCCGAGCAGCAGCTCGCCCAGCTCCGGCCGCTGGTGGCCCGGCTGGTCCAGGAGCTGACGGCGGCGCTCGCGAACCGGCTGCGCCCCGCGCTCACCGGTCTCGCGCACCCCCGGCCCACCCGGCGTCCGGGCGGCCCGCTGGATCTCCCGCGCACCCTGCGGGCGAATCTGACGACGGTCAGGCGCGACGCCGGATCGGGCGAGGTGACCGTTCTCCCGGAGCGGCCCGTCTTCCGGACCCGGGCCCGCCGGTCGACCGACTGGCGGGTGGTGCTGGTGGTGGACGTCTCCGGGTCGATGGAGGCGTCCACGGTCTGGGCCGCGCTCACCGCGTCCGTGCTCGCCGGGGTCCCGGCGCTCAGCACGCATTTCGTGGCCTTCTCCACCGAGGTGCTCGACCTCACGGACCGGGTGGAGGACCCGCTGAGTCTGCTGCTGGAGGTCCGGGTGGGCGGCGGGACCAGGATCGCGCACGGGCTGCGGCACGCGCGGGATCTGGTGACCGTCCCGTCCCGGACGATGGTCGTGCTGATCAGCGACTTCGAGGAGGGCGGCCCGGTCGGGCCGCTGCTCGCGGAGGTGCGGGCGCTGGTGGACGCGGGCGTCCATGTCCTCGGCTGTGCCTCGCTCGACGACCGGGGCCGGCCCCGGTACTCGACGGGTGTGGCGAGCCGGCTGGTGGCGGCCGGGATGCCGGTCGCCGCACTCAGTCCCCTGGAGCTGGCCCGCTGGGTCGGCGAGCGCGTAGGAGGTACGCACCGGTGACCGACGACTCTGCCCCGGGGCTGCCCCCGGTGGCCGCCGATGTGGCGGCCGGGGCTCTGGATCTGCTCCCCGCGAGGCTGCGCAAGCGGGTGGACGCGGCGGTGGCGAAGATGGCGGGCCGTCCGGTGGAGGGGGTGCCGGGCGGGGTGCGGGTGAGGGTGGACGAGGAGAGCTGGGTGATGTTGAGGGTGAGCGGGGGGGTGGTGGTCGCGGAGGGGGACGCGGTGTGCGGGTGTCTGCTGGCGCCGGCCTGCCTGCACCGCGCGGCGATCCTCGCCGCGTGCCCGGTGGCCGAGCCCTCCGAGATCCTCCCGCTCGACCGGGCCCCCTTGACGCGGTCCCCCCGCACCCCGGACTCTCCCGCCGACCCGGCGGCCGGGGACGCCCCCGGGGCCACGGGCGCCCTCACCCAGGGCACATCAGCCCGCCGGGCGATCGGGGACAGCCCCGAGGCCCCAGGCACCCAGACCCCGAACACACCAGCCTGCCGGGCGATCGGGGACAGCCCCGAGGCCCCAGGCGCCCTCACCCAGGACACACCAGCCCGCCGGGCGATCGGGGACAGCCCCGAGGCCCCAGGCGCCCTCACCCAGGACACACCAGCCCGTCCGGCGATTGAGGACGGACCCCGAGGCACGGGTGCCCGCACCCAGGCGGGCCCAGGTCGGGGGCCAGCCCCCGAACCCCCGCTCCTCAAACGCCGGAGGGGCTGGATGGGCGAACCCCCACTCCTCACACACCAAGAGGGCCAGGTGGCCGAGCCCCCACTCCCCACACACCAAGAAGGCCAGGCGGGCGAACCCGCGCGCGACCAAGCCCGTCCGGCGATTGAGGACGGACCCCGGGCCACAGGCACCCGCACCCGCACCCGCACCCGCACCCGCACCCAGGGCACATCAGCCCGTCCAGCCATGGACCAAGCCCGGGGCCCTGGGCAGGCGGGGGCGGCTCACCCCGTTCTCGGGGTGGTGCGGCGGGCTCTCGTCGGGGTGCTCGTCAGAGGGGTCGGCGGGGGCGGGGCCGTGCAGCGGGCCGAGGTGCTGCACGCCGCGCACTCCGCCCGGCTCGCCGGATTCCCGCTGCCCGCCGCCGCCGCGGTCCGCATCGCCCGGCGGCTGACCGAGGCCCAGGGCAACGACCCCGCGTTCCGGCTCTCCGAGCTGACCGCCGAGCTGACCGGGCTGCTCGACCTCCTGGACCGGCCGGACGACGCCGCGGCCCCGCCGCGCCGCTCCTACCAGCCGGCCAAGCCCCTCCGGCTGTTCGGCCTCTTCACCGAACCGGTGGTCACCGCCTCCGGCTACGCGGGCGCGACCGCCTACGGCTGCGCCCCGGACGGCACCCTCCACACGGTCTCGGACATCATGCCCGGCCCCCCGGCGCGCGCGGTGCGGGCGTCCGGGTCCCCGCTGCCGGGCGGCTGCGCGCTCCCGCTGCGCGAGTGGGGGGACGGCGGCGCGGTGATCCTCACCGACCCGACGGTCTCCCCGGACGGGCGGATCGGCGCCGGCGCCGGGGTCCGTTCGGTCCGGGCGGCCGGCGCCGCCTGGCACGAGCCGCCGCTCGACGCCCTGTGGCGGCGGCCCCCGGCCGATCAGCTGACCGCCGCGCTCGACTGGTCGGCGGAGCCCGCCGGGGTCCGCCGCGCGGGCGGCGATCTGCTCTTCCTCACCGGGACGGTCACCGCCGAAGGCTTCCGGGCCGACGGCGGCCCGGTGCTGCGGCTGCTCGCCCCGGACGAGCGCGCGGAGCTGGCGTACGCGGAGAATCTGCGGCTGCTCGCCTCCCGACCGGGTCTCCGGCTGCGGCTGATCGCGCGCCTGGCGGCCGACCGCCCGGGCGCGGTGCGGGCGCTGGCGGCGGCGTGGACCGGACACGACGGCGAGCAGGTCCGCGCCGATCTCGGACTGCGGCGGCTGAACCGCTCCCTGATACCGGCGCCGCCACCGGCACCGGCGACACCCACCGCACCGTCGCCACCGCCCCCGGCGCTGCCCATGGAGCTGGATCTGCTGCGGCGGGCGGTGGACCGGGCGGTCGCGGGCGGCCGGGCCGTCACCGCCGCATCGGCCGACGGGGAACTTCCGCGCAGACTCGGCGCGGCGGGGCTGGCGACCGGGGCGGAGTGCGCGCGGGCCCTGGCCGAGCGGGCGGCCGACCGCCGCCACGACGGCCTCGGCCGGCTGCTCCCCGCGGACCCGGACGCCTTCGCCACGGCGTGGCTCGCCGCCTCCCTCTATGTCTCGGCGGCGACCCGCGCCCTGCTGCCCGCGGCCTGGTCGGCGGGCGGGGCCGGGGAACCGGAGCGAACCCCGGAAGCGGTCCCGGAAACAGCCGGAGACAGCCCCTCGGAGAGACACGCGGAGAGACACGGCGAGAACCGAATCCCCCCGAACACCGTCTGAGCCGGTGTGAACCCCCCCAGATGGAAACTGCCCGGACCCGGCCGGCCGCGGCTGCCCCGCACCCAGCGGGGCAAGCGGCGGCTGGTGCAGGCGGCCATGCTCGGCTGTGTGCTGGCGCTGACCCCCGCGACCTGGATGCACGCCGTCGCCGACAGCCATGTGCGCACCGTCGCCGAGGTGCCCGCGCAGGACGTGGCCGTGGTCTTCGGCGCCGGGCTGTGGGACGGCAGGCCCACCCCTTATCTGGCGCACCGGCTGGACACGGCGGCCGAGCTGTACCGCGCGGGCAAGGTCAGGGTGGTGCTGGTCACCGGCGACAACAGCCGGGAGGAGTACGACGAGCCCGACGCCATGCGGACGTATCTGACCGAGCGCGGGGTGCCCGACGACCGGGTCGTGAGCGACTACGCCGGGTTCGACACCTGGGACTCCTGTGTCCGGGCGAAGAAGATCTTCGGTGTGGACCGGGCGGTCCTGGTGACCCAGGGCTTCCACATCCGGCGGGCGGTGGCGCTCTGCCGCTCGGCGGGGATCGAGTCGTACGGGGTCGGGGTCGACGAGCCGCACGACTCGACCTGGTACTACGGCGGCGTCCGGGAGATGTTCGCCGCGGGCAAGGCGGCGCTGGATGTGGCGCTGAAGCCCGATCCCCGGTTCCTGGGGGACGAGGAGAAGGGTGTGGCGGAGGCGCTCGCGGCAGCGGGCGGGTGAGACCGGACGACACGGCCGCGCGGACACGCGGGCGGTGGCTCGCGCTGTCCCGGCCCGCGCGCGACAGTGGCTCCATGGGAAACATGGACACGGATGTGGCGACCCTGCTCAGCCGGCACTCCGAGGCCCTCGCGCTCTTCGGGGACCGGGTGCACCGGGTGCGGGACGACCAGTGGGACGACGCGACGCCCTGTACCGAGTGGTCCGTCAGGGATCTGGTCAACCATCTGACCGCCGAGCAACTGTGGGTTCCGGACCTGGTCACGGAGGGGTCGACGGTGGCGGATGTGGGCGACGCCCACGACGGCGACGTGCTCGGGCCGCACCCGCGCGCGGCCTGGGACGCCGCCGCCCGCGCGTCCCGGAAGGCGTTCGCGGCGCCGGGCGCGCCGGCGCGCACGGTGTCGCTCTCGTACGGCGACACCCCGGCCGTCGCCTACTGCGCCCAGATGATCACTGACGCGGTGGTGCACAGCTGGGATCTGTCGCGGGCGATCGGGGCGTCCGAGCGGCTGCCGGACGCCTTGGTCTCGTTCGCGCTGGAGGAGGTCACGCCGTACGCCTCGGCCCTGTCGGAGTCGGGGCTCTTCGCCCCGCCCATCGAGCCCCCGCCGGGCGACAGTCACCAGGCCAGGCTGCTCGCCCTGCTGGGCCGGCGCGCCTGACGGAAGCGCGGGCCCGGCGCGACCGCCCCGCCACCGCCCCCAGCCGAGGCCCCGCCCCGCCACCGCCTCAGCCGACGCCCCGCACCCCCGCCTCCCGCCGGCCGACAAGCCGGCCCCGCCCGCCCGGAGCGCGCCCCTCAGCTCCCGTACTTCCGCACCGCCTTCGCGTCCCGCAGGCTCTGCCCCCACCACGCGAGCTGCTCCAGCATCGCCTTCGCGGCGGCGCCGGGGGCCTCCGGGTCCCGGTGCCGGCCCTCCTCGTCGAAGTGGCCGCGCGGATTGTGGAAGGAGACGGTGTCGCGGATGGTCACCGAGTGCATCTCGGCGAAGACCTGCCGCAACTGCTCGACCGCCCGCAGACCGCCCGACATCCCGCCGTAGGAGACGAACCCGACCGGCTTCACGCGCCACTCGCTGAAGTGCCAGTCGATGAGCGCCTTGATGGAGGCGGGGAAGGAGTGGTTGTACTCGGGGGTGATGACGACGAACGCGTCGGCGGCGGCGAGCCGGGGCGAGATCCGGCCGAGCGAGGCGGCGACGGCGGGGGCCAGATCGCTGGTCATCCCGGTGGGCAGCTCCTCCCGCCCCAGATCGACGACCTCGACGGCGAACTCCGGGTGTGCCCGGGCGTGTTCCAGGAACCACTCGCCGATGACCGGACCGAACCGGCCTTCGCGGTTGCTGGCCAGGATGACGACCAGCTTCAGGGGGGTGGAGGGGACAGGGGTGGTCGGCGGGTTCTCCCGCGTGGTGAGGTCCATGACGAGAAGACTCGTACCTCAACCTAAATTGAGGTCAAGCGCCGGAAGGTCACCCGATCGGTGATACTCCCGCCGCGCCGGCGCCCCTCCTACCGTGGTGGCATGACCTATATAGCCGTCAACGGTGTCACCGCCACGGCCGGGACCCTCGCCATGCCCGCCCTCAACACCTATGGGCACTTCACCGCGATGCAGGTCAGGGACGGCCGGGTGCGTGGGCTCGGACTCCATCTCCAGCGGCTGGACGGCTCGACACGGGAGCTGTACGGAAGCGGACTCGACGGGGAGCGGGTACGGGAGGAGATCCGGCGGGGCCTGAGCGCGGCGGGCGTGTCGGACGGGTCCGTACGGGTGTATGTGTACTGGCCCGAGGGCGATGAGCGGCCCACCCTCATGGTCACCGTGCGCGAGCCGCGCACCATGGAGCCGGCCCCGAAGCGGCTGCTCTCCGTGCCGTACGTCCGCGACCATCCGCACATCAAGCACCTGGGCTCCTTCGGGCAGAACCACGCCCTGGCCGTCGTATCGCGCGCGGGATACGACGAGGCCCTGCTCACCGCGCCGGACGGGACGGTGACCGAGGGCGCGGTCACCAACATCGCCTTCTGGGACGGCACCACGGCGGTCTGGCCCGAGGCTCCCTGTCTGATGGGGATGACCCGGTCGCTGCTGGAGCCCCGGCTGCCCTCGGCCCGGCGCCGGGTCACCCTCGGCGATCTGCCCGGATACTCCGCGGCCTTCCTCACCAATTCCCGGGGGTTCGCCCCCGTCTCCCGGATCGACACGGCGGAACGGACGGTGGAGTACGCCGTCGACCGGGCGCTCATGGCGTCGGTGACCTCGGCGTACGACGCCGTGGAGTGGGACCGCGTCTGACCGGGCCCGGGACGAGGGGGCCGGCCGGGGGGTGAACGGCGCGGAGGCGAACGGCGCGGGGGTGAACGGCCCGGAGGCGAATGGCGCGGAGGCGAACGGCCCGGAGGCGAATGGCGCGGGACAGCCGGCCCGAGGGTGAACGGGTGAACCCGTCACTCATTCAGCACGCCTGCCATCTGATTGGTCATCACCCGCTCTGACCTGCGACAACACTCCCCGTCCAGCGCGACACGCCGAGTGCGCGGAAAAATCTGATGCCCCATCAGCAGGCGTGGGAGGCGCGGTGCGCCTTATCTCTGAGGTGACGTAGTCAGCACCACGCTTTTCGGAGGAACTCCATGCGCACCACCGCCCGACTGTTCATCTCTGCCGGACTGGCGGTCGCCACCATAGGCCTCACGGCCCCCGGAGCGTACGCCGGGGACCCCGAGTCCCTGGAGGTGTTCCCATCCACCGCCGCCCCGGGGGCGACCGTCACCGCGAATACCACCGCCTGCGGCGAGGAGGGCCAGGGCGTCGGAGACGCCCGCTCCCTGGGTGCGGGCGAGTTCCGGATGTCCCCCGGCTCCCACAAGGAGTCCGTGGTGGGGCAGTTCCTGGTCCCGCACGGGGTCCAGGCCGGGGCGTACGGCGTCAGTGTGCGCTGCGCCAACGGCAAACGGGTCACCGGTGAGGTGACCCTGCGCCACCGCGACGGCGAGTCCGCCTCGTACAGCAACAAGAACGAGGGCGAGGAATCGGGCTCGCACGACAGTGGCGGCAACAGCAGTGGCGACAGCAGCGGACACAGCAGCGGCGCCAGTGACCACGGCTCGGGTGGATACGAGGAGAACGACTCGGGCGGGCAGCAGCACCATCAGCAGCCCAGTGGTCATGTACAGACCGGTGTCGGGGGCAGTGTCGCCCCCGACACCGACCGGATGGCGGCGGGGGTGGCCGTACTGGTCGCCGCCGGCGCCGGCGGGACCCTGCTCCTGCGTCGCCGGGCGAGCGGCGCGCAGGGCAGTTGACGGACGGCTCCGAGACCGGCCGTCACCCGCCGTCACCCCGCCCCCGGCGGGCCCACCGCGGCCCGCCGGGGGCGGGGAGACCCATCAGGAGGAGCGATGAGCGGCGACCGGGCCAAGGGCTGGGGCATTGCCGCGGCCGTCTGCGCGGGCCTGTGGCTGGTGCAGAACGGCGCTCAGAACGTCACCCCGCCCATGCCGTCGGCCGCCGAGGCCTTCGCCGCGGGACCGCACGAGCACACCGAGGCGGCGGCCGACCCGCTGCCCCCGTCGGGACCGGTGCGGCTGCGCATCCCGTACATCGATGTGGACACCCCGCTCATGGGCCTCGCACTCGCCCGGGACGGCAGCCTGGAGGTGCCGCCGCCCGATGCCCGCAACCTCGCCGGCTGGTACCGCGACGGGACTCCCCCGGGCTCGAAGGGCACCGCCGTCGTCGCCGGGCACGTCGACAACGCCAAGGGGCCCGCTGTCTTCTACGGGCTCGGCGCGCTCAAGAAGGGCAACCGGATCGAGGTCTCGCGCCAGGACGGGCGTACCGCCGTGTTCACCATCGACGCGATCGAGGTGTACGGGACGGAGGAGTTCCCCGACGCGAAGGTGTACGGGCCCCGGGGGCGGGCCGAGCTGCGGGTGATCACCTGCGGGGGCGGCTTCAGCGAGAAGGGCGGATACCAGGGCAATGTGGTCGCCTTCGCCCATCTCATCGGGGTGCGCGCCGGAGCGGGACCCGAGGCCGGGCCCCCGGTCGCGCCGGAGTCCGCGCCGGGGCCCGGGGCGGCGGCGCTGGACACCGGCCCCGCCGTGGAGAGTGGCTCCCCGGCCTGACGGCTCCTACGCTGAGCGCCCGGACGACGGGCACGGCGAAGGGTCAGGGTGAGGGCGATGGCGGGCTGGCGCACCAGCGACATGGCGGATCAGCACGGACGGACGGCCGTGGTCACCGGCGCCAACAGCGGCATCGGTCTGATCACGGCCCGGGAGCTGGCCCGCAAGGGCGCACGGGTGGTACTCGCCTGTCGCAGCGAGGAGCGCGGCCGGCAGGCGGAGGGGCTGATCAGGGGGGCGGTGCCCAGCGCGGAGGTGGAGTGCCGGCGGCTGGACCTGGGGGATCTGGCGTCGGTGCGCGAGTTCGCGGCGCGCCTTCCGCACGACCGGCTCGATCTGCTGATCAACAACGCCGGGGTGATGGCGCTGCCGCAGGGACGGACCGCCGACGGGTTCGAGACCCAGTTCGGGGTGAACCACCTCGGCCACTTCGCGCTCACCGGGCTGCTGCTGCCGAGACTGCTCGGCACGGCGGGCGCCCGGGTGGTGACGGTCTCCAGCGGGATGCACGCCCTGGCCAATCTGGACATGGGCGACCTCAACAGCGAACGCCACTACCGGCGCTGGATCGCGTACGGCCGGTCCAAGACGGCGAATCTGCTCTTCACCCACGAGCTGGCGCGGCGGCTCGCGGCGGCCGGCTCCGAGGTCGTGGCCGCCGCCGCCCACCCCGGGTACGCCTCCACCAACCTCCAGACCGCCGGGCCGCGCATGGAGGGGCGCCGGGCCGCCGAGCAGGTGGTGCGCCTCGGCAATCTGGTGCTCGCGCAGACCGCGACGGCGGGCGCGCTCCCGACGCTGTACGCGGCGACCGCGCCCGGGGTGCGCCCCGACTCCTTCACCGGCCCGGGCCGGCTCGGCTGGCGCGGCGCCCCCGCGCCCTCCTGGCGGACCGGGTGGACCCGCAGCGATGTGGCGGGCGAGCGGCTGTGGGTGGCGTCGGAGCAGCTCACGGGGGTGGTGTACGAGGGGCTGGCGCCCTGAGCGCCCTGAGCGCCCTGAGCGCCGGGTGGGCCCGGCACCGCCCGGGGAAGCCGCGGGCCCGGCACCGCCCGGGCAGGTCCTAGCGGAGTTCGGACACCTCGAAGACGGCGCGGACGGTGTCCGCCTCGATCCGGTCGGAGAGGTGCTGGAGCATGGCGGAGCCGGTGCCGAGCAGTCCGCGCTCCCGGGATTTGCGGACGCCCCGGTCCAGTTCGTGCCAGAGCAGGGGGTTGCCGGCGAGGGTGCTCGGGTCCACCTCGACCCGGCGGCCCCGGATGTCGGTGAGCACGATGCGCTGGGACACACCGCCCCGACGGGCCGCCCGGGTGAGCAGATCCGTGCTGACACGGCGTTCGCGGAACAGTCCCCGGACGGAGAGCCAGTGGCGGCCCGCCGTCACCCGGGGCGGGAAGAGGACGGCGAAGAGCGTGACCGAGAGGGTGGTCCACAGGGCGGAGCGGGAGCCGTCGAGGGTGCCGCCGGAGAAGTCCATGAGGTGGAGGAGGACTCCGAGGCTGAGCGCGCAGAAGGCGGCGGCCCGGATGTCGCCCACCCACCGCCGGTCCTCCGCGAGCACCGTCTCCCGGCGCTCGGCCCGGGCGAACCCCTCGTCACCGGGGCCGCCGTCACCGAGCAGGAACCCCCCGGGCCCGGTCCGGGTGGCCCCAGCGGGGCTCCCGGCCGCCCCGGCCTCGGCCGGCGCGCCGAACCCGCCGACCCCGCCGACCCCGCCGCCCCCGGCGGCCCGCTCGCCGGGCCCGGCGGACGCTCCCGCCCCGCCCGCGCCACCGCCCGGCACGCACCCGTCCCCCGCACCGGCGGACCCGGCGGACCCACCCCCGCCGGCTGACCCGGCGTCACCGGGTCCCCGGTCAGGGGCGCCCCCGCTCCCCCGCGCCTCGCCGTTCCGGCGCCCACTTCCGCTCTCGCTCTCCATGGGGGGACGGTAGGGCCGCGCGGCCCCCGCTGTCCGCCTGTCGGGAGAACCGCTGACGGGTTCTCTACGCGGGGCGTCAAAGTCGTGTGAAGACCGGGCGCACCGGCGCATGGAACATGACAAAACGGCACGGCGGGCGGCGGGCGCCCCGGCACGCTGGGGCTGCCGTTGGCCGGCTCGGCCGTCGGGGCGCGGGCCGGCGCACACTTCCGGGCCCACCACCGGAGGTTCCCCGTCACGATGACCACTCTCCCCACGCGCCCCGGCGGACCAGGCACACCCGGCGGACCCAACACACCCCGCACACCCAGCACACCCAGCACATCGGGCGCCTCCGCCGCACCGGACGCGTCCAGCACACCCGGCGCCCCCAGCGCGTCCAGCACCCCCGGGGCGTCCAGCACCCCCAGCACCCCCGGCCCGCCGCGCGGCAGAGCGACCGCACGGCCCCCCGGGCCCGACGGTGACGGCGGCGGTGAGCGGCACCGGCTGACCTCGCTCCAGGGCCTGGCCGCGCTCTCCCTGGACGCCATGGCCTCGGTGGCGTACGGCCCCGAGGCCATCGTCCTGGTCCTCGCGGCGGCGGGCGCCGCCGGGCTCGGCCACACCCTGCCCGTCACCCTCGCCATCGCCGCCCTGCTGACGGTCCTCGTCGCCTCCTACCGCCAGGTCATCGCCGCCTTCCCGGACGGCGGCGGCTCCTACGCCGTCGCCCGCGCCCATCTGGGCCGCCGCACCGGGCTGGTCGCCGCCGCCTCGCTGATCCTCGACTACGTACTGAACGTGGCGGTCTCCGTCACGGCGGGCGTGGCCGCGCTGACCTCGGCCTTCCCCGAGCTGTACGACGACCGGCTGGTGCTCTGCCTCGGTGTGCTGGTGCTGGTCACGGGGGTGAATCTGCGCGGCATCGTCGACTCGGCGAAGGCCTTCATCGTGCCCACCGCCGTCTTCGTCGGCTCGATCCTCACCGTGATCGTGGCCGGGCTCCTCCGGGACACCCCGGCGTCCACGGAGGCCGCGGCCGGGCACGCGTCCGTGCTCGGCGACAGCGCCACCACCGTCGGCGCGCTCCTCCTGCTGAAGGCGTTCGCGTCCGGCTGCTCCGCGCTGACCGGGGTGGAGGCGGTCGCCAACGCCGTACCGTCCTTCCGCGCACCGGCCGTCCGGCGCGCCCAGCGCACCGAGGTCGCCCTCGGCGCGCTGCTCGGGGTGATGCTGATCGGCCTCTCCGTGCTCATCGGCCGCTTCCATCTCCAGCCGGTGGAGGGCGTGACCGTCCTCGCCCAGCTCGCGGACGCCTCCCTCGGCCACAACTGGGGTTTCTATGTCGTCCAGTTCGCCACCGTCGTCCTGCTGGCGCTCGCCGCCAACACCTCCTTCGGCGGGCTGCCGGTGCTGATGTCGCTGCTCGCCCGCGACAACTACCTCCCGCATGTCTTCCGGCTGAAGGCCGACCGGGAGGTGCACCGCCACGGCGTGGTCGCCCTGGGCGCCGTCGCGGCCCTGCTGCTGTTCTTCTCCGGCGGCGACACCAACACCCTGGTGCCGCTCTTCGCGATCGGGGTGTTCGTGGGCTTCACCATCTGCCAGACCGGCATGGTGGTCCACTGGCGGGCGCACCGCTCCCCCGGGTGGCGGCGCAGGGCCGTGCTCAACGGTCTGGGAGCGGTGCTCACGGGGGTGAGCGCGGTCGTGGTCGCCGCCACCAAGTTCACCGAGGGCGCCTGGCTGGTGGTGATCGCGCTGCCGGTGCTGGTGCTGCTCTTCGAGCGGGTGCACGGGGCGTACGGGCGGATCGACGAGGGCATCGGCCTGGGCCGGGTGCCGGAGGCCCCGCACCGGGACCGGTCGCTGGTGATCGTTCCCGTATCGCATCTGTCCCGGCTGACCTGCGAGGCGGTGAACGCGGCCGTGTCGCTGGGCGACGAGGTGCGGGCGGTGACGGTGACCCATCAGGACGCGGAGGGCCGGGCGGAGTCCCGGGCGCTGCGCCGGGACTGGGAGCGGTGGAACCCGGGGGTCGAGCTGGTGGAGCTGAACGCGGAGCACCGGACGATAGGGCGGCCGGTGTCGGAGTATGTCCGCCGCATCCACCGCTACCACCCGGGGACCCGGGTCACGGTGCTGATCGCGGAGGTGGAGCCCCGCCGGCTGTGGCAGCGGCTGCTCCAGAACCAGCGCGGGGCGGTGCTGGCGCACGCGGTCCGCCGGGACACGGACGCGGTGATCTGCCGGTTGCGCTTCCGGCTCCCCGATACTGGGCGGGCGCCGAACCTCCGGAACCGCTAGGACCTCCCGGTATTCCCCGGGGTCCGGGCCGTACGGGTCCATCCGGGTTGACGCACCGTCAACCCGGCGCCCTCCGGGTTCCCTCGTCGCGCGGCCCCGCGCCGCCGCCCGGCGGTGCGGGCTGTCACCGACGCATGGAGCGGCACATGGAACGCTGGAGCGAACGGCGGATCGAACGGCGGGGCTTTCTGCGCACGGCGGTGATCGGCGCCTCGGCGTCCGCCGCGTTCGGCGGCTCGCTGTGGCGGGGCGCGGCCCACGCGGACCCGGCGCAGCCCGGCCCCGGCCCGTACGGCGCGCTGCTCCCGGCGGACGCGCGGGGCATCGCGCTGCCGAGCGGGTTCGGCAGCCGGGTGATCGCGCGCTCGGGGGAGCCGGTCGCGGGCACCTCGTACCGCTGGCACAGCGCCCCGGACGGCGGCGCGTGCTTCGCGGACGGCACCGGGTGGATCTATGTCTCCAACTCGGAGATCAACCCCTCGGGCGGGGCGAGCGCGGTGGTCCTCTCGGCGTCGGGTGAGATCACCGGCGCGTACCGCATCCTCTCCGGCACCCGGCAGAACTGCGCGGGCGGGCGGACGCCGTGGAACACCTGGCTCTCCTGCGAGGAGGTCGGGCGCGGCCATGTGTACGAGACCGATCCCTGGGGGGTCGCGGCGGCGGTGCGGCGGGACGCGATGGGCCGGTTCAAGCACGAGGCGGCGGCGGCCGACCCCGTACGGCGGGTGGTGTATCTGACGGAGGACGAGCCCGACGGCTGTCTGTACCGCTTCGTCCCCACCGTCTGGGGTTCGCTCGCCACCGGCACGCTCCAGGTGCTGATCGCGTCCACCGCCACCTCGGGCCGGTTCACCTGGGCGGATGTCCCCGATCCGGCGGCGGTGGACACCCCGACGCGCCGGCAGGTCGCGGGGGCCAAGCGGTTCAGCGGCGGCGAGGGGTGTCACTATGCCGATGACACGGTCTGGTTCACCACCAAGGGGGACAACCGGGTCTGGGAGCTGGACGCGGCGGACGGCACCTATGGGCTGGCGTACGACGACTCCCTGGTCGAGACGGGCGGGACGCCGCTCACGGGGGTCGACAATGTCACCGGCAGCGCGTCGGGCGATCTGTTCGTGGCGGAGGACGGCGGCACCATGGACATCTGTGTGATCACGCGGGAGGGCGAGGTGGCGACCTTTCTGCGGGTCGAGGGGCAGTCGTCGTCGGAGATCACCGGCCCGGCGTTCTCCCCGGACGGCTCCCGGCTGTACTTCTCCAGCCAGTACGGTACGAGCGGTTCGGCGGCGGGTGGCATCACCTATGAGGTGACCGGCCCCTTCCGGTCGTAGCCACCCGGCGGCGTCCACGGCGCGGGCCGGGCCCGCCGGTACGGCATCCGTCGGCCGGTACGGGGCCGGTCCTGATCCTGGTCGTGGCCCCGGTCCTGGCCCCGGTCCTGATCCTGGCCCTGGTCGTGGCCCTGGTCGTGATCGCGGTCGTGATCGCGGCCGGTCAGCCGGTGGCCTCGGCCGGGGCGCCGCCCCGGAGCAGGGCCGCGCCCAGCGGGGTCAGGGTGTGGAGCACGGCGTTGCCGTGGCGCAGCGTCAGCACCAGGCCCGCTTCCCTGAGCACGGCGGCGTGCTGGCTGGCGGAGGCGAGCGAGACCCCGGCTCTGCGGGCGAGTTCGCTGGTGGTGCAGCCGTAGCGGATGGCCTGGAGGACGGCGGAGCGGGTGTGGCCCACCAGCCGGCCGAGGGAGGGGCCCAGCGCGGTGCCGGCGCTCTCCCCGAAGGCGGGCTCGGGGCTGTGGGCGGCGGGGTAGACGAGGACCGGCGGGAGGCTGGGGTCCCGGTAGACGACCGGGGTGCCCCGGCAGAAGAACGAGGGCTGGAGCAGCAGCCCCCGGCCGTCCAGGGTCACTTCGCGGTCGACCGGGTAGTCCGACTCCAGGACGGGGGCCCGCCAGCGCAGCACGGGCGGGAGCGAGCCGAGCAGTTCGGCCGTGCCGCCGTCGAGCAGCGCCCGGCCCCGCACCGCGCGGTCGGCCTCGACCCGGGCCTGGATGTGGGCCCAGTACGGCTCGATGGCGGCGCGGTGATAGCTGCGCAGTACGGAGAGGAGCCGGGCGAGGGGTTCGGCGCGGCCCTCGGCGAGTCCGGCGAGCCGCCCGGCCCGTTCGGCGGCGCGCTCGGCGGGCCGTTCGGTCGTTCGGTCGGATTTCTGTTCCGGGGTGGTTCCGGCGGCGGCCGTCACAAGGGCCAGTTCGGAATGGAGGCGCCCGGGGGCGGTCCCCCGGATCGCCTCAAGTCCCGCCTCCAGCCCGCCGCTGCCCTCGCGCGGAGTGAGAAAGTCCGGGAAATATCCCCGGGGCGGCACCAGAGCGGAGAGCAGGCTTGTTTCACCATTCAACCGCGTTCGGGTTTCCGTCCGCCATTCGCCGAACATCTGAGCGCGGCGGCGCTCTCTCAATCGATGAAAACTGAGAATCGTTTCCCACAGCGCATCCGGCCTTGTGGCCATTCTCACTCTGGCCAGGTCATCGCCGGTGAAATGGATACGCAGCACTGAACCGAACCCCCACTGTTGCACCCGCAATCGCCCCGATCACTGAGTATGCACGTCATCACAGGCGGTTACCACGGAGTTTCAGCCAGAGTTGAAATGTCTCGCCCGAGTTGGGTGCGAACCGAAAGGCTGTACGGCGTCGGGCAGGTTCCTTCTGTCTCCGATGGATGAGCGAAGACCGTGGGGGGCTTCGCACATCCGGCGGCGGGTGACAGAAGGTGCGGCTCCCTGTTCGGCTGGGGTAATGGGGCGCGGCCCGTGGATGGGGATCTACAGGCCGCGCCCCGCCCTCCGTTTCTCAGGCGAACGACAGAATTTACGGCTCCGTCAAGATCGGTCTCACTGGCGTACGGTTCGTATCAAGACCCTATTCACCAAGGTCTTTACGGAAGTACCGAAAGAAACCGAAGGGCACTGCGGCCCCGGGCGCAACAGCCGCCGCCGCGGGGCCTGTTGAGGACCTAGCGCGTGCCGGTCCCGTCACCCTTCGGGGCCAGTGCCGCCGCGCGCCCCGCCTCCAGCCGCGCCACCGGGATGCGGAACGGCGAGCAGGAGACGTAGTCGAGCCCCACCTCGTGGAAGAAGTGCACGGACTCCGGGTCACCGCCGTGCTCCCCGCAGACCCCCAGCTTCAGATCGGGGCGGGTCGCCCGCCCGTCCGCCACCGCGCTCCGCACCAGCGAGCCGACGCCGTCGCGGTCGATGGTCTCGAAGGGCGAGACACCGAAGATGCCCTTCTCCAGGTAGGCGGTGAAGAAGCTCGCCTCCACATCGTCCCGGGAGAAGCCCCAGACCGTCTGCGTGAGGTCGTTGGTGCCGAAGCTGAAGAACTCGGCGGCCTCGGCGATCTGTCCGGCGGTCAGCGCGGCACGCGGCAGCTCGATCATGGTGCCGAGCGCGAGCTTCAGCTCGACCCCGGTGGCGGCCCGCACCTCCGCGATGACCTGCTCGGCCTCGTCCCGGACGATCTCCAGCTCCTGGACGGTGCCCACCAGCGGGATCATGATCTCGGCGCGCGGGTCGCCCTTGGCGTCCTTGCGGGCCGCGGCGGCCTCGGCGATGGCCCGGACCTGCATGGCGAAGAGACCGGGGATGACCAGACCGAGCCGTACGCCCCGCAGGCCCAGCATGGGGTTCTGCTCGTGCAGCCGGTGGACGGCCTGGAGGAGGCGGAGATCGTTCTCGTTGTGGTCCTTGCGGGACTCGGCGAGGGCCACCCGCACCGACAGCTCGGTGATGTCCGGGAGGAACTCGTGCAGCGGCGGGTCGAGCAGCCGGATCGTCACCGGCAGTCCGTCCATCGCCTCGAACAGCTCGATGAAGTCCTTCTTCTGGAGCGGCAGGAGCTGCTCCAGCGCGGTGGTGCGCTCGTCGTCGGTGTCGGCGAGGATCAGCTTCTCGACCATCTCGCGGCGCTCGCCGAGGAACATGTGCTCGGTGCGGCAGAGCCCGATGCCCTGGGCGCCGAACCGCCGGGCGCGCAGGGCGTCCTCGGCGTTGTCGGCGTTGGCGCGCACCCGCAGCCGGCGCACCCGGTCGGCGTACGACATGATCCGGTGGACGGCGCCGACCAGCTCGTCGGCGTCGTCGGCGCCCGCGTGCATCCGGCCCTCGAAGTACTCGACGACCGGGGACGGCACGACCGGCACCTCGCCGAGGTAGACCTTGCCGGTGGAGCCGTCGATGGAGACGACGTCCCCCTCCTCGATGACGGTGGTGCCGGCGGTCATCCGGCGCCGCTTGGTGTCGACCTCCAGCTCCTCCGCGCCGCAGACACAGGTCTTGCCCATGCCCCGGGCGACGACGGCCGCGTGGGAGGTCTTGCCGCCGCGCGAGGTGAGGATGCCCTCGGCGGCGATCATCCCGTCGAGGTCGTCGGGGTTGGTCTCGCGGCGGATGAGGATGACCTTCTCGCCGGAGCGGGACCACTTGATGGCGGTGTACGAGTCGAAGACGGCCTTGCCGACGGCGGCGCCGGGCGAGGCGGCGATGCCCCGGCCGAGCAGCTCGGCCCGGGCCGCCTCGTCGAAGCGGGGGAACATCAGCTGGGCGAGCTGGGCGCCGGTGACCCGCTGGAGGGCCTCGGCCTCGTCGATCAGGCCCTGGTCGACGAGTTGGGTGGCGATCCGGAAGGCGGCGCCCGCGGTCCGCTTGCCGACCCGGGTCTGGAGCATCCAGAGCTGCCCGCGCTCGATGGTGAACTCGATGTCGCAGAGGTCCTGGTAGTGGTTCTCCAGGGTCTCCATGATCTGCATCAGCCGGTCGTACGAGACCTTGTCGATCTTCTCCAGATCGGCGAGGGGCACGGTGTTGCGGATGCCCGCGACGACGTCCTCACCCTGGGCGTTCTGGAGGTAGTCGCCGTAGACGCCCTGCTGGCCGCTGGCCGGGTCGCGGGTGAAGGCGACCCCGGTGCCGGAGTCGGGGCCGAGGTTGCCGAAGACCATGGAGCAGATGTTGACGGCGGTGCCGAGGTCGCCGGGGATGCGCTCCTGGCGGCGGTAGAGCTTGGCGCGGTCGCCGTTCCAGGAGTCGAAGACCGCGGTGACGGCCAGGTCCATCTGCTCGCGCGGGTCCTGCGGGAAGTCCCGCCCCGCCCGGGACTTGACGATCTTCTTGAACTGCTTGACCAGTGCCTTCAGATCGGCCGCGTCCAGATCGGTGTCGACGCTGACCTTCTTGGCCTCCTTGGTGGCATCGAGTGCCTCCTCGAAGAGGTCGCCTTCGACGCCGAGGACGGTCTTGCCGAACATCTGGATGAGCCGGCGGTAGGAGTCCCAGGCGAAGCGCTCATCGCCGGACTGCTCGGCGAGGCCGGCCACGGAGGCGTCGGAGAGGCCGATGTTGAGGACGGTGTCCATCATGCCGGGCATGGAGAACTTGGCGCCCGAGCGCACCGAGACCAGCAGCGGGTCGTCCGCCTGGCCCAGCTTCTTGCCCATGCGGCGCTCCAGCGCTTCGAGGTGCGCACTCACCTCGTCGCGCAGGGCGGCGGGCTCCGCGCCGCTCTCCAGGTAGACCTTGCAGGCCTCGGTGGTGATGGTGAAGCCCGGAGGGACGGGCAGCCGGAGGTTGGTCATCTCGGCGAGGTTCGCACCCTTCCCGCCGAGGAGATCCTTGAGGTCCCTGTTGCCCTCGGTGAAGTCGTAGACGAACTTCTGGTCCGGCTGAACGTTCTTTTCCGACACGTCTCTCGACTCCTCAAGAGGCTCGGTGGCTGCCCTGACGGCGAGGAACATACCCAGATCAAAGGCGTCTGGGTACGTCCACCTGGTCGTCATGGGGCCGTAACCACCCGTCCGCCAGCGGATCGAAAGGCGACCGGGGAGCGCCCGGGCGGCCTTCGCCGCTTCAAGGCTTGAATCCATGCCCACCCAAGGCGACGGTGACGGGGGCCGGTGCGACGCACGGTGACGAGTGGGGAGCCGGGTGTTGAGGGAGTGAAGCCACGAAGGGTGGCACTCCGTGCCACCCTTCCGAGAGATGCAGTCGCCACTATTTCGCTCATCTGAGCGGCACCCCTATCAGGGGTGGCGAGAATCACGCGCCCGAAGGACCCGCCGGTCCACCATCCGGACCGGGTGGAGCACGCCGAGCGGTGCAGGGGGGGAGGGTGCGGGGGGCGGGGCGGTCAGCCGCCGGAGGTGTCCAGTTCGGCCTCGGCGCTCACGGCGGAGCAGTCGTACGGGTCCTTGAGCCAGCCGTCCGGGAGCACCACCCGGTTGTTCCCGGAGGTGCGCCCGCGCGGGCCGTCCGCGCCGGCGGGCCAGGGCTGGTCCAGGTCGAGCAGCGCGAGCCGCTCGTCCAGCTCGGCGAGCGAGGAGGTGACCGCGAGCCGCTTGCGCATCTCGGAGCCGACCGCGAAGCCCTTGAGGTACCAGGCCACGTGCTTACGGAAGTCGATCACTCCGCGCGCCTCGTCGCCGATCCACTCGCCGAGCAGCTCGGCGTGGCGGCGCATCACCCCGGCGACCTCCCGCAGGGTGGGCGCGGCGGCGCCGCCCGTTCCCTCGAAGGCCGAGACGAGATCGCCGAAGAGCCAGGGCCGTCCGAGACAGCCGCGCCCCACGACCACACCGTCGCAGCCGGTCTCCCGCACCATCCGCAGCGCGTCGTCGGCCGACCAGATGTCGCCGTTGCCCAGCACCGGGATTTCCGGGACGTGCTCCTTCAGCCGGGCGATGGCGTCCCAGTCCGCCGTGCCGCCGTAGTGCTGGGCGGCGGTGCGGCCGTGCAGCGCGATGGCGGTGACACCCTCCTCGACGGCGATCCGGCCGGCGTCGAGATAGGTGATGTGGTCGTCGTCGATGCCCTTGCGCATCTTCATGGTGACCGGGAGGTCCCCGGCGTTGGAGACGGCCTCGTGGAGGATCGCCCGCAGCAGGGGCCGCTTGTACGGGAGGGCGGAGCCGCCGCCCTTGCGGGTGACCTTGGGGACCGGGCAGCCGAAGTTCAGATCGATGTGGTCGGCGAGCCCCTCGTCCACGATCATGCGGACCGCCTTGCCGACGGTGACCGGGTCCACACCGTAGAGCTGGATGGAGCGGGGGGTCTCGTGGGCGTCGAAATGGATCAGCTGCATGGTCTTGTCATTGCGCTCGACCAGCGCCCGCGTGGTGATCATCTCGCTGACGAAGAGCCCCTTGGACCCCGCGTCGGCCCCCCGCGCGGGCACCCCTCCGAACCCCCGGACCCCCTCGGCGAACTCCCGGCAGAGGGTGCGGAAGGGGGCGTTGGTGATGCCGGCCATGGGGGCGAGGATGACGGGGGGCTGGACGGTGTGGGGGCCGATGGAGAGGGGGGACGCGGGGGCGAGCGTGGTCATTCCTTCATTGTCCCGCATCCCCTGCGGTGGGTGCGCCCCTCCCGGGGGGGGTGCCTCACGGTGCGCCCCCGCAGGATGCGGGCCCCTGTGCCCCGGGGTCCGTCCTCAATCGCCGGACGGGCTGAATTTGCTCGGGTTGCCCATGACACTGGAGGCACCCCCAGACGCGCTGAGCAGACCCCCCGGCGATTGAGCAGCACCACCCCGGCCCCTCCGGCGACTGAGCAGCACCACCCCAGCCCCTCCGGCGACTGAGGAGCACCACCCCAGCCCCTCCGGCGACTGAGCAGCACCACCCCAGCCCCTCCGGCGACTGAGGAGCACCACCCCAGCCCCTCCGGCGATTGAGGAGCGGGGGTTCGGGGGCCGGCCCCCGACCGTGGCCCGCACAGTGCGGGGCTCCCGTGGCACAGGGTCCGTCCTCAAACGCCGGACGGGCTGAATTTGCTCGGGCCACCCCCGGAGCGGGGTCCGTCCTCAAACTCCCCCAGAGCTGCCTCCGGGAGGTGCCCCCGGACGGGCTGAAATCGCTCGGGTTGCCCATGGCTCCGGGGGAGATTGAGGCGTGGAGGGGCGGGGGCGGCTCGCGGCCGGGGGGTGCGAGGGGAGGCGGGGGGTCGTACTGTCCAGGCATGTCCGAGCCAGCCCCCCGGCGGCGCCTCCTGATCCTGGCGATCTGCTGCACCTCCCTCCTGATCGTCAGCCTCGACAACACCATCCTCAACGTCGCCCTCCCCTCCATCGGCCACGACCTCCACGCCTCCGTCTCCGGCCTCCAATGGACCATCGACGCCTACACCCTCGTCCTGGCCTCCCTCCTGATGCTCTCGGGCTCCACCGCCGACCGCATCGGACGGCGCAAGGTCTTCATGGCCGGCCTGATCCTCTTCACCCTCGGCTCGCTGCTCTGCTCCCTCGCCCCCACCCTGGAGTCCCTCGTCGTCTTCCGGATGATCCAGGCGATCGGCGGCTCCATGCTCAACCCGGTCGCCATGTCGATCATCACCAACACCTTCACCGACCCGGGCGAACGGGCCCGTGCCATCGGGATCTGGGGCGGGGTGGTCGGGATCTCGATGGCGGCGGGGCCGATCGTGGGCGGGCTGCTGGTCGACACCATCGGCTGGCGCTCCATCTTCTGGGTCAATCTGCCCGTCGGTATCGGCGCCCTCCTGCTGACCTGGCGCTACATCCCCGAGTCCAAGGCGCCCAGACCCCGCCGCGCCGACCCGGTGGGGCAGCTGCTGATCATCGCCCTGCTGGGCTCCCTCACCTACGCGATCATCGAGACCGACCCCGTCTTCGGCGCGATCGCGCTGATCGCCCTGGCGGGCGTGGTGGTGTACGAGCCCCGGCGCCGCGAACCCCTCATCGATCTGCGCTTCTTCCGCAGCGCGCCCTTCAGCGGGGCCACGGTCATCGCGATCAGCGCCTTCGCCGCGCTCGCCGGGTTCCTCTTTCTGAACACCCTGTATCTGCAGAACGCGCGCGGCTACTCCGCGCTGCACGCCGGTCTCTACATGCTGCCCATGGCCACGATGGCCCTGGTCTGCGCGCCGCTGTCGGGGCGGATGGTGGCCGGCCGGGGCCCCCGGCTGCCGCTGCTGATCGCGGGCGTCACGATGGGGGCCTGCGGGGTGCTCTTCGCGGCCTTCGAGGCGGAGACCTCGGATGTGCTGCTCTTCACCGGCTATGTGCTCTTCGGGATCGGCTTCGGGCTGGTGAACACCCCGATCACCAATACGGCCGTCTCCGGGATGCCGCGCGCCCAGGCGGGGGTCGCCGCCGCCGTCGCCTCCACCAGCCGGCAGATCGGGCAGACGCTGGGCGTCGCGGTGATCGGCACGGTCCTGGCGGCCGGTGTCACGGTCGGCGCCACCGGCCCCGGGTACGCGGACGCCTTTGTGGCGGCCTCACGGCCCGCCTGGTGGATCATCGCCGGGTGCGGGCTCTCCGTGCTGGTGGTGGGCGCGCTCACCAGCGGCGCCTGGGCCCGGCGCACCGCCTCGCGGTGCGCCGGGCGGCTGGCGGAGCCCGCCGAACCCGCCGGGGCCGAGACCTCCCGGCCCGGCGGGCGCCCGGGCTAGGGAGTTTCTTTCGGATCGGGCCGGATCGGTGAGCGGGGTCCGGTGCCGTGGATCGCGAGGCGGAGGAGGGAGCCCACGCGGAGCGCCGGC
>NZ_JBEOYB010000017.1:0-110681 GCF_040296845.1 Streptomyces sp. NPDC001985 | reverse complement strand
CCCCTCCCGCGATCGAGCAGCACCACCCAGCCCCTCCGGCGATTGAGGAGCGGGGGCTCGGGGGCCGGCCCCCGACCGCGACCCGCAGCATGCGGGCACCTGTCGCACAGGGTCCGTCCTCAAACGCCGGACGGGCTGGGTGTGCTCGGGCCACCCGTGGTGCGGGGTCCGTCCTCAAACGCCGGACAGGCTGGGTGTGCTCGGGGCACCCGTGGTGCGGCGTCCGTCCTCAAACGCCGGACGGGCCGGGTTTGCTCAGCCTCTCCCGCGATCGAGCAGCACCACCCCAGCCCCTCCGGCGATTGAGGAGCGGGGGCTCGGGGGCCGGCCCCCGACCGGGGCCCGCAGCTTGCGGGCAGCTGTCGCACAGGGGGCCGTGCTCAGGCGCCCGGCGGGCGGGGCAGTCCGCGAGTGCCGGGCCCGTCAGGGGCGCGCGGGCCGAAAGTGATCGCCGGTCTGGCGCGCGGCGCGACTTCCGGTGTACTGAGGGCTTCGCATCCCACCACCCACCCCGCAGCGAGGCCCCTCCATGACCCAGCCCCCCTCCGTCTTCGGTATACGCGTCCCCGACCGGGTCCACCCCGCCGCCGACCACATCGGCCGGCACCTGATGGCCTGGGCGGTCCACACCGGCCTGGCGTCGGACGGCCGCGACATGGCCCGGCTCGACTCCGCCGGGTACCACCTCGCGGCGGCCCGTGTCCTGCCCGACGCCGCCCCCGCCGGGGTGGAACTCTTCGCCGAGTGGACCGTGTGGCTCTTCCACCTCGACGACGAACAGGACCAGGGGGCCATGGGCCGGTCCGCCGCATCCGTCGCCGCCGGCTACGACGCCATCACCGCCGTGATGGCGGGCCGGCCCGCCCCCGCCGGAGCCTCCCCCGCGGTCACCGCGGCGGCCGCGCTCTGGCCCCGTACCGCCGGGCGGATGTCCCCGGCGTGGTCCCGCCGCTTCCTGGCGCACATCCACGACCACCGCGACGCCTTCATCGCCCAGGCCGCCCACCGCGCCGGCGGCACCCTGCCGACCCCCGAGCAGTACCCCGCGCTGCGCCGGAACGACAACGCCATGTTCCTGTACGACCTGGTGGAGGTCGCCCACCGGACCGAGATCCCCCCGGAGCTGGCCGGTGACCCGCACTGGACCGAGCTGTGCGCGGCCTCCAGCGACATCGGCGCCTGGTGCAACGATCTGCTGTCGCTGGACCGGGAGGCCGCCAACGGCGAGACCACCAACTACGTCACCGTCCTCGAACACGCCACGGGCGCCGGACGGCACGCCGCCGTGGAGCAGGTCCGTGCGCTCATCACCCGCCGGTCGCACGATCTGGCGGCGGCCGCGGACGCCTGTCTCGCCCGGGCGGCGGACCTCGCGCCGCGCACCGACCCGGACGGGGTCCGGCGGGTCGTCGCCACCATCGTCGACATGCCCGGCGCGTATGTGGCCTGGATGCTCGCGTCCGGCCGGTACGAGGCGCCGCTCCACCCGGCCCCGTAGCGGACGGGGTACGGCGGCGCCGGTGGGTGCCGGCGTCGCCGAGGGCATGGCCCGCGCGGGTGCCCCCCACACCGGCTCACCCCGCCCGGCGGCCGATCCGCCGGAGGGACACCGCGAGGAGCACCCCGCTGAGCAGCAGATGGATCGCGGTCTCCAGCCACTGGAACGCCCAGTAACGGCTGCCGGGGTGGTAGAGGACATCGACCCGCAGATCCCGCTCGGCCAGGCACGCCGCCGTGTCGCCGAAGGTGCCGCCCGTGCCGGTGCTGGGCGGGCTGTCGAGACAGGCGTTGAACTCGGCACCGCCCAGGGGCTTCCCGTCCGCGGTGCGGAGCGGGCCGGTCTCGGCGATCCACGCGTCGGGCTCGCCCGGGACGGTCACCCCTCCGATGACGGCTCCCCCGCCGATACTGCCCAGACTCCGTGCCCCGTTGATGACTTCGACCGTCATCGGCAGCGTGGCCCTCTCCGGCGGCATGAGACCGGGCCGCACCACGTTGGGGAAGAAGAACTGGAAGGCGATGAAGCCGACGAGCGTCACGGCCATCGCGGGCAGGGTGCGGCGCAGCAGAAGACCGATGGTGGTGCCCAGGGTGACGGCCAGCGCGGCGTGGCCGATCGGCGCGATGTTCCGCGCGCCGAACACCAGGGTGTCGAACCGCTCCTTGACGACCTCGTCGAAGGGGGCGGCGGCCCAGGTGAGACAGGCGGACGCGACACCCGTCAGCACCATGGCCGCCGAAACGGCGAGCAGCACCTTGCCGAGCAGCCAGCGCGTTCGGGTGACGCTCTGGTTCCACACCAGCCGGTGGGTGCCGTTCTCCAGCTCGCGGGCGACCAGGGGCGCGCCCCAGAAGGTGCCGAGGACGGCGGGGATCAGGGCGAGTCCGGTCGCGAGGAACAGCAGCGTGTTCTGATGGGCGCCGCGGAACCCGGCCTTCGCCCGGGCGCAGCCGGCCCCGTCCCGGTCCTGGCAGTGGGCCCGGTAGACCTCGTAGCCGTCGCGGATCTCCATACCGGTGTACAGCAGATACGCGGCGATGACCAGCAGCGCCCCGGCGCCGGCCAGTGCCTGGAGGCGGAACTGCCGCCAGCTCAGCCACATCATCGCGGGCCCTCCCCGGTGGTGCTCCCGGTCCGTCCGGCTCGGTCGCCGGCCGCCGCCCGGGTCATATGGGCGAGGACGAGCTCCTCCAGCGAGACGGGCTCGGCCGGGTACGGCAGCGCCGCGTGCGGGGTGTCGGTGCGGACCAGCGCCGTGCTGCGCCCGCCGCTCTGCCCGGTTTGGATCACCTCGGTCCCGGCGGGCGGCCGTATCGGCGCGCCGGCCGGCGCGACCAGCCGGGTGTGCCCGGCCAGCAGGTCCCGGGTGTCGCCGGCGAGCTGCACCCGTGCGCCGCAGAGCACGATGAGGTGGTCACAGACCTGTTCGATGTCGCCCAGCAGATGGGAGGAGAGCACGGCGCCGGCGCCGAGTTCGCGTACGGATTCCATCAGGTTCAGCAGAAATCCCCGGCGGGCCAGCGGGTCCAGCGCCGCCGCCGGTTCGTCGAGGATCAGCAGTTCGGGCCGCTTGGCCGCCGCGATGGCCAGCGCGAGCTGTGCCCGCTGGCCGCCCGAGAGCTGCCCCGCCTTCTGCGCGGGGTCCAGTCCCGCCCGGCGGATGCGCCGCTCGGCGAGGGACGGGTCCCAGGAGGGGTTCATCCTGGCGCCGAGGCCGAGGTGCTCGCCCACGGTGAACGAGCCGTACACCGGTGTGTTCTGCGCGACGAAGCCGACGCGGGCCAGATGCGCGGCGCTCGCCGCCGGGCGTGATCCCAGCACGGTCAGCGAGCCGGCCGTGGGTTCGATCAGTCCGCAGGCCAGGTGCAGCAGCGTGGACTTGCCGGCCCCGTTCGGGCCGACGAGGCCGATGACCCGGCCGGCGGGGACGGTGAGGTCGACCTCGTGGAGGGCGGGCCGGCCGCGGCGGCCGTATGTCTTGGTCAGCCTCTCGGCGCGCAGGACCGGAGGGGAGGTTGCTTGTGCCATGCCGACCATCCTGGAATCGCGCCCGTGTCCCGGCATCGGCCGAAAGCACGGCTCCCGCCGCCGGGGGCCGTCCCTCTGACCGGTTCGGTCCCGCACCGGGATTCCCGGCGGGTCCGGCGGTCCGGCGGTCAGCCGGTCAGCCGGGCCGCCCGGTGGGGAGGTGCAGGGGCAGGGTCGCCCGCACGGCCCAGCCGCCGCCGGGCCGGGGGCCGGCGACGAGCGAGCCGCCGAGCGTCTCGACCCGCTCGCGCATACCGATCAGCCCGTAACCGGCGCGGGGGCGGGGCAGGACGGAGCGCGGCGGGGCGTCGTCGACGACTTCCACGGTGACGGCTCCGGGCGCCCGGCCGACGGTGATCTCGACCGACCGGGTGTGCCGCGCGTGGCGCAGGACGTTCGTCAGCGCCTCCTGGACGACGCGGTACACGGTGCTGGTCACCTCCGGTGGCCATGGGTCGCCGTCGCCGGGCACGCTCAGTCGCACCGCCGGGCCCTGCCGTCCGAACCGCTCCACCAGGGCGCTCAGCGACTCCGGCCCGGGCGAGGCGGGCGCGGTGGCATCGGCGCCGTCGGTGGCCCCGGTGTCGCGCAGCAGGCCGACGACGCGGCGCATCGCGGCCATGGCCTCGGCGCCGGCGGCCTCGATATCGGCCAGCGATTCGGGTATCCGCTCCGGGCTCCGCCGCGCGACGATCCGGGCGGCCTGGGCCTGGATCAGCATCCCGGTGATGTGGTGAGCCACCACATCGTGCAACTCACGTGCCAGATCGAGCCGTTCGGCACGGCGCAGCCGCTCCTCGGCGGCCCTGGCCCGGTTGTCGAGCATCCGCAGCGACAGTCCCGCCCCGAGGGCGGCGAGGAGGACCGCGCCGGCGATGAACGGGACGGCCGACAGCGGCCGGGCGGCGAACTGGGCGGCGACCACCACTGTTCCGCCGCCCGCGATGCCCGCGGCCCGCTCCGCCGGCAGTGCCCTGACCGCGGAGGCGATGAGCACCGCGAGGCCCAGGGCCGTCGAGGGTCCGAGTCCGGCGGGAAGCCGGGTGCCGGGCAGCATCGGGACGAGGACGGCCAGCGCGGCGACGGCCAGGCCCGCGACCGCCGTCCGGGTCCGCTTCCGGTGGCGTATCAGCGCGAGGGCGCACACCAGCGCTCCGGTCGCCGCGCCGGGCACCCAGAACAGGCCGCCCCAGGTCTGCGCGATGGCGAGCGCCTGGACCGAGATCACCAGCAGGAAGACGGAGCCGAGCGCGGCGGCGGGCAGGGCCCTGACCCATCGTTCCGGAGTGATCATGCCGACCAGGCTAGCGAGCCCGCGCGGCCGGTCCGGACCGTCGGGCGGGGTGGCGGACCGGGCGGCGGGCCGGGCCGGGTCCGGCAGTTGCGAGGGTTCCGCCGGGTCCGGCGGGCCCCCGCCCGGCCTACCGATGCGGCGGGGCTCCCCAGGACCCCTGCGGCGCGGCGCGGCCGGCGCGCGGCCGGCGGTCGAGGAGGCGCAGCACCGGCCCGGTGACCAGGGCGGCGGCCAGCCCCGCGACGGCGATGACCGTCACGGCGGTCCAGCCCCCGGCTCCGGCCCACCCGGTCACTCCGGTGCCGCAGACGGCGATCGCGGCGGCCGGGCCCGGCGGCAGCGCCCGTACCGCCGAACCGACGAGCACGGACAGCCCCAGCACCGTGGCGGGCGCGGGCTCCTGCGGCAGACGGTCGCCGGTGGCCGCGCCCAGCGCGAGCGCCATGGCCGTCACGGCCAGGCCGGCGAGCGCGGTGAGCGCCCTGTTCCGCTCGCGCAGCAGCGCGAGTGCGCCCACCACCACCGAGACGGCGGAGCCGGGGACCCAGGAGGCGCCGCTCCGGCTGTCCAGGAGCAGATACGCCGTGGCGGCGATCCCCAGGGCGAGTACGGCACCGAGCCCGGCGTTGAACCTCGTCCGTGCCGGTCGGACCGGCCGCTCCGCTGTGTTCATGCGGATGAGGCTAGGGAGCGCGGACCCGTCGCACACCGGTCAGAAGTACGGAAGAGCGCCGGGGGAACCGTACTCGGGGAGGGTCCCGGACAGGGGCCCGGGCGGGGTTCCGCGCCGGTGGACCGGGGCCGTGGGAGGCGGGGGCCGCACTCCGGGCACGGCCGTGACCCCGGTGGTACGGTCGACCGGCCCCGACCCGGAACGGGCCGGTCCGTGCGGCCCGTTGTGCCCGTCCCCCCAGGGAGCCCGGATGACCATCAAGGTGCTGATAGCCGACGACCAGTCCATGATCCGCCGCGGTCTGCGGCTGATCCTGGAGGAGGAGTCCGACATCGTCGTCGTCGGCGAGGCCGCGGACGGAGCGGAGACGGTCTCCCTGGCCCGGCGGCTGCGGCCCGATGTGTGTCTGGTCGACATCAGGATGCCGAAGCTGGACGGCATCGAGGTCACCCGGCTGCTGGCCGGCCAGGGGGTGGCCGACCCCCTCCGGGTCGTCGTGGTCACCACCTTCGACACGGACGAGTACGTGTACGGGGCGCTGCGGGGCGGGGCGGTGGGGTTCGTCCTGAAGGACGCCGGACCGGCCCTCCTGGTGGAGGCGGTCCGCGCCGCCCACAACGGGGAGGCGCTGGTCTCGCCGTCGATCACACTCCGGCTGCTGCGCCAGGTGATCTCCGCCGGGGCGCCCCGGGCCCCTCAGCGGTCGCCGCTGTCGGAACGCGAGTCCGAGGTGGTGCGGTCCATCGCCCGGGGCCGCACCAACCTGGAGATCGCCTCGGAACTCTTCATCTCGCTGAGCACCGTGAAGAGCCATGTGTCCGGCATCCAGGCCAAGCTCGGAACGCGCAACCGGCTGGAGATCGCCGCGTGGGCGTGGGAGAACCGCGTGGTGGAGAGCGGATAGCGGCGCCCCGGTCACCGTGGGTGGCCGCCGCGCGGACGGGTGAACGGGACGGGTCCCGGTGCGCGGGAACCGCGCGGCCGGGGCAGCGATGAGTTCCGGGCGCCCTCCCGGTCCGAACAGAGAAGGCGGAGAGCGACCGCAGCGCAGTCGACGAGGAGAATCCCATGCCCACCGTCACTCCCAACCTCTGGTTCGACACCCAGGGCGAGGAAGCCGCGACGTTCTATGTCTCGGTCTTCCCGAACTCCGGGATCACGAACATCACCCACTACGGCGAGGCGGGCCCGCGCCCCGCGGGCACCGTGCTGACGGTCGAGTTCGTCCTCGACGGCCAGCCGTACACCGCGATCAATGGCGGGCCCGAGTTCACCTTCACCGAGGCGATCTCACTCATGATCAACTGCGCCGGCCAGGACGAGGTCGACCACTACTGGTACAGCCTCTCCGACGGCGGCGAGGAGGGCCCCTGCGGCTGGCTGAAGGACCGGTACGGACTGTCCTGGCAGGTCGCCCCCACCGTGCTCGGTGAGCTGCTCGCCGACCCGGACCAGGACCGGGCCCAGCGGGCCATGCGGGCGATGCTCGGCATGAAGAGGATCGACATCGCCGGGCTCCTCAGGGCGGCCGACGCCGAGGCGTAGCCGCACCCGCCGGGTGCGGGCACGGCGGGGGACCCGGCCGGCCGCCGCCCCCGGCGCCTCCGTCCCCGCCCCGCGGCGGGGGGGTGTGTGATCGACTCCCTCGTGGGCCCGCTCCCCCACCGGTCCGGGGCATCACACGGAACGGACCCCGCACCGGCCCCCGTCCGTCCCGCGGGGCCCGTGCGCCACACCAGGGGGCGTGCGGTAGATTTTGCGCGCCCTTGAACCGGTATCACCTCATGAACTCGGAGACCGTCCCCTCAATGAGCGACATCGTCAATGGACTTGGCCGGGCCGGCGCCTACGGCGCCCTCGGTCTGGTCCTTCTGATCCTCGGCATGGTCCTGATCGACCTGCTCACCCCCGGCAAGCTCGGCCGGCAGATATGGGAGGACCGCAACCGCAACGCCGCGCTGCTTCTCAGCTCGGCGCTGCTGGGCATCGGCGGGATCGTCTTCACCTCGATCTGGACCACCTACGACGACTTCGGCAAGGGCCTGGTCTCCACGGCCGCCTTCGGTGTCCTCGGCCTGGTGATGATGGCCGTGGCGTTCCTGGTGGTGGATCTGGTCACGCCGGGGAAGCTGGGCGCGACCCTGGTGGAGCCGGAGCCGCACCCGGCGGTGTGGGTGACGGCCTCCTGCAACATCGCGGTCTCCGCGATCGTCTCGGCGTCCATCGCCTGACCCGGCGGGGCGCCTCCGCGACCGGTGGGCGCGCCGCCGCCGCGTGCCACCGGGGCGGCGGCCCGGACAGAGCCCCCGGGCCGGTCGCCGGGCGGATGGGGGTGGCCCGGGCCGCACCTCGCGGGCGTCGCGGGCGGTGAGCGGCCCCGGGGGCCGGACCCTCGGCGCGCGACGGTCCGGGACCGCCCTCCCGGAACCCGGCGGCCTCCGGCGGCGACCGGCCGGGCCGGTCCCCGCGACGGCCCGGGGCCCGGCGGCCTCCGGGCGGGCCCGCCGCTACCGGAGTCCGTCCAGAAGCGGAGCGTAGTACCCGCCGTCCCCCTCGGCGAACGCCTCCAGCAGCGCCAGCGACGACGCCCGGTCGGCCTCGTCCGGCTCGGCGGACGCGAGGTCGTTCTCCAGCATCCAGGTCTCCAGCATGACCGCGTGGCCCAGGAGCACGTCCGGGCCGCCCGCCGCCGCCAGTTCCGTGGCGGCGATGGCGCGCACGACGTCCTGGAGGGGGGCGGGTTCGGCAGGGTCGCCCGGGGCGAAGGCGATCTTGAGCGGGGTCCGGTGCCGTGGATCGCGAGGCGGAGGAGGGAGCCCACGCGGAGCGTCGGCGACCGACGACAACGCGGCGAGGCGCGGTGCCAGGGCTCACGAGCCCGGCACGATCCGCAAGAGACGACCCAGATGATGGGTGGCGTAGCTGCGCCACGGACGCCACTTCTCACCGGCCGGCCCCGCCGGGCCGGCGCCGGTGCGGCGCAGTCCGGCGCGGACGGCGGGGTCGTCGGCGAGCAGGACGTCGGGGTCGCCGAGGGCGCGCATCCGGATCAGCGCGGCCGGGCGGGGGCCGATCCCGGGGAGGTTCCGCAGCGCGTCCTCGGTGGCGTCGCGGTCGGCGCCGGGGTCGAGGGTGAGGGTGCCCTCCGCGAGGGCGCCGGCCAGGGTGCGCAGGGCGGTGATCCGGTCCCCGGGGAGGCCGAGGCCCTCCAAGGCGGCCCCGGCCAGGGTGTCCGGCTCGGGGAAGAGATGGGTGAGGCCGCCGCTGGGCCGGCACAGGGGCTGCCCCAGGGCCGCGATCAGCGCGTCGCCGAGCGCGCGGCCGGCCCGGACGGGGAGGCCGTCGCCGACGACGGCCCGTGCGGCCAGCTCCTCCGGGTCGGTGGTGCCGGGGGCGCGCAGTCCGGGACAGGCGGCCACCAGCGGGGCGAGCGCGGGGTCGCGGGCGAGGAGTCCGTCGACGGCCTCCGGGTCGGCGTCCAGGTCGAAGAGGCGGCGGACGCGCTGGGTGGCGGTGGTCAGATCGCGCAGATCGGTCAGGTGCAGCCGGCAGTCGAGCCAGCCCGCGCCGGTCTCCTCGGTGACCTCGGCGATCCCGGGGCCGCCGGGCAGCCGCAGGGTGCGGCGGTAGACGCGCCGGCCGCGCTCCCCGGTGATCTCCTCGACTCCGGCCAGGGCGCGCTCGGCGAGGTGGTCGAAGATTTCGGCGGTGGCGCAGACGCCCCGGAAGGCGAGGCGCAGCGGCACCCCGGTGCGGCCGTGCTCCGGGGTGACCGGGCCGACGCGGGCGGCGGGGGTCCGCCCGCCGGGGCGGGCGGCGCGCAGTTCGCTGGGGGTGGCCGCGTAGATGGCGCGGATGGTGTCGTTGAACTGCCGCACGCTCGCGAACCCGGAGGCGAAGGCGATCTCGGCGGCCTGGAGCGTGGTGCTCTGGAGCAGTACGCGCGCGGTGTGGCCGCGCTGGGCGCGGGCGAGCGCGATGGGCCCCGCGCCGAGTTCGGCGTTGAGCTGGCGCTGGAGCTGGCGGGTGCTGTAGCCGAGCCGGCCGGCGAGCCCGCCGACGCCCTCCCGGTCCACCACCCCGTCGCCGATCAGCCGCATCGCCCGGCCGACGACATCGGCGCGGGCGTTCCACTCGGCGGAGCCGGGGACGGCGTCGGGGCGGCAGCGGCGGCAGGCGCGGTAGCCGGCGCTCTGGGCGGCGGCGGCCGTGCGGTGGAAGGTGACGTTGTGGCGTCGGGGGGTGACGGCGGGGCAGCTCGGCCGGCAGTAGATCCCGGTGGTGGAGACGGCGAAGAAGAAGACCCCATCGAACCGGGCGTCCCGGCTGCGCACTGCCTCGTATCTGCTGTCCTGCGTGGTCATACCTCCAGTATCGGCGCTGCCGCGACGCCGTTCCGGCGGGTTTCGGACACGGAGATCCGGGGTGGTCAGAGGGTGATCCGGACCGGGCCCCCGTCGGGGTCGGCGTTCCTCGTCCAGCGCGCGGAGAGCGGGAGCGGGCGCCCGGGGAGCACCGGGCGGGGCAGGAGCTGCCGGTGGAGGAGGAGCCCGTCCTGGCGGACGGTGAGCCGGGGCGGCGCGAGGGCCTCGGCGGCGCGCAGCAGGAACCGGTTGTGCGGGGGCGCGGGGCCGTCCGGGTGGACACGGTTCGGGGAGACCCACAGGAGGGGGTGGGCGGCTTCCACGGGCAGCCCCGGGCCGGGCCAGGGCTCGCCCGCGAGATGGCCGAGCACCTGTACGGCGGCGGCCCGCCCCTCGGCCGCCGCGAGGACGGCGCGCTCGCCGCCCCGGAGCAGGTTCCCGGCGGCGAGGACCCCCGGGACGGTGGTGCGGCAGCCGGTGTCGACGGCGGGCCCCCGGGTGGCCGGATCGAGCGTGACACCGCCGCGCCGGGCGAGTTCGTGATCGGGTATCCAGTCGCCGGTGAGGACGACGGTGTCGCAGGCGAGGGTGGTGGCCCGGCCGTCCCGGTGGCGCACGCGCACCCCGGTGAGCCGGCCGTGGCCGGTGAGAGCGGTGACGGTGGTGCGGTGGAGCACGGGGACGGTGCGCCGCAGCGCGCCCGGCAGCGGCGGCGGAGGGCGGTCGGTGACCAGCGCGACGGTCTCGGCTCCCCCGGCGCGCAGGGTGAGCACGGCGTGGTGCGCGAGGGGGCCGGCGCCCACGACGACGGCGCGGGTGCCGATCCGCCGGCCGTACAGATGGACGGCCTGCTGGAGTTCGCCGGTGGTGAGGACGCCGGCGGGCCGGGTGCCGGGGATCAGCCGGGCGGCGCGGGGCCGTTCGCGGGCCCCGGTGGCGAGGAGGACGGCGCGGGCGGTGACGCGCTCGATGCCCCGGGGGCCGGTGGTCTCCAGGGTGGTGGGGCCCGCCCAGCCGGTGACGGTGACGCCGGTCCGCAGCGCGGCCCCGGCGGACACCGCGTCGTCGGCCATCCCGCGGGCGTACGCGGGGCCGTGGCGGCCGTCGAAGCCGCCGTGGAAGCAGTGCCGGGGGATGCCCCCGGGCTGCCGCTCGCGTTCGAGCACCTCGATCCGCCCGGCTCCGGCGCGTGCGAGCCGGGTCGCGGCGCCGAGGCCGGCGGGCCCGGCGCCGACGACCAGGACATCGACACTCCGCTCGACGACCTCGCCCCTGGTCCGGGCCGATCCACCGGTCCGCTCCACCTCGCCCACCCCGTGCCTCCCGCTCGTCGCCCGGCCACGGGAGGAGTCCCGCACCGATCCGTCCATCCGTCCGCTCTCCGCCCGCGCGCCGGGCCCCGGCACCCGGCGCCGCGCCGCGCCGCCCCGGGGGTCCTCACCGCCGTGTGGGTGCCCGCCCGGAGCAATCGCCCACCCGCCCCCGCACCCGGCCCACCGGACGGACACCACCCACCACATACCCCTGACAAGCGGTACGCGGCACCGGGCGCGCCGCCCCCGCCGGGCACCCGCCCGCCGAACCCACCCGGAGCAAGCGCCCCCTGACAAGCGGTACGCGGCACCGGGCGGGCACCCGCCCCGGCGGGGCGTTCATCCGCCCGGCTCCCCCGGTGGCCCCGCCGCCAGCAGCTCGTCGACCGCCGGGCCGCAGTAGAACCCCTGGCAGCGGCCCGCGCGGGCGCGGGTGCGGCGGCGGAGGCCGTCCACGGAGCGCGGCGGGATGGTGGCGGCGAGCGCGTCGCGGATCTCGCCGCGCGAGACCCGTTCGCAGTGGCAGACCAGCGTGCCGTACTCGGGGTCCCGGGCGATCAGCTCCGGGCGCTGATAGGGGCGCGGGAACGCCTCCCCGAGGTTGGGCATGCGGACCGGCTCCCACGGGTGCGCGGGCCCGGGGTCGAACCCGGACTCCCTCAGCAGCTCCAGCACATGGGCGGCGATGGCCATCGAAGCGGTCAGACCGGTGGAGCGGATTCCGCCGACGGTGAGACAGCGCTGCCCGGGGTGGGCGCGGATGCGGTAGTCCTCCTGGCCGGTGGCGGCGCGCAGTCCGGCGTAGACGGCGGTGATCTCCTCGTCCGGCAGCCGTGGCACGATCCGCTTCCCCTCCCGCAGCAGCCCCGCGAGCCCCTCGGCCGTGGAGTCGGTGGCGCGCTTGTCGCCGAGGTCCTCGGCGGTGGGGCCGAGCATCACATTGCCGTACACCGTCGGGGAGACGAGAACCCCCTTGCCGAGGGCGGTCGGCACCGGCAGCAGGATGTGGCGGACCAGGTCGCGGGCGAGCTTGTCGAAGACGATGAGCTGGCCGCGCCGGGGGGTGACGGTGAAGTCGCGGCGGCCGATGAGGCGGTCGATGTCGTCGGCGTGGAGACCGGCCGCGTTGATGAGCCAGCGGGTGCGCAGCGGGCCCCGCCCGGTGGTGAGTTCATGGTGGCCGCCGGTGTCGGTGACGGCCTCGACCCGGCAGTTGAGGTGGAGGCCGACGCCGCCGCGCACGGCCTGGGTGGCGTAGGCGAGGGTGGTGGTCCAGGGGCAGACGATCGATTCGCCGGGGACGTCGAGCGCGCCCAGCGCGCCCGGCCCCAGCCCTGGTTCGCGGCGGTAGACCTCGTCCGCGCCGATGATCCGGGCCCGGTGGTAGTCGTTGCGGACGGCCTTCGCGGCGAGGGCGGGCAGGGCGTCGAGCTGTTCCCGGTTCCAGGCGACGAGGAGCGCGCCGAGCGGTTCGACGGGGATGCCGGTCTCGGCGGCGTACGCGCTCAGCATCCGCTGGCCCTCCCGCACCAGGCGGGACTCCAGAGTGCCGGGCACGGCGTCGAAACCGGTGTGCAGGATCGCTGTGTTGGCTTTGGAGGTGCCGTTGCCGACGTCGTCGGAGGCGTCGATGAGCGCGGTGCGCAGCCGGTGCCGGGCGAGTTCGCGGGCGATGGCGGAGCCGACGACCCCGGCGCCGACGACGGTGATGTCGTGGAGGCCGCCGGGGAGCGGGCCGGTGGTGGTGACTCTCACGACGGTCAAGGTACCCGGGGCGGCGTGCGCTCCAGGAGGGCGGTCACCTCGGCGCGGAACCGGCCGAGCCGTTCGGCGGCCTCGTCGGGTCCGGCCTGCGGTTCGTAGACGGCGGACGGCCGCCAGGCGGGAAGCGCGCCGGCGGCGGTGCGGCCGGGGTCGAGGCCGAGCCGCGCCACGGCGGCGGCGCCGAGCGCGGTGGCGTCGGGCAGGGCGGAGACCTCCACGGGGATCTGGAGCAGATCGGCCTGGGTCTGCATCAGCAGCGCCGAGCGGGTCAGTCCGCCGTCGACGCGCAGACTGCTCAGGGGGCGGCCGAGGTCGGTGGCGGCGGCCCGCGCGACCTCGGCGACCTGGGCGGCGATGCCTTCGCACAGGGCGCGCACCAGATGTCCGGGGCCGGTGTCGAGGCCGAGTCCGGTGAGTTGGCCCCGGACGTCGCCGCGCCACCAGGGGGCGGCGAGACCGGCGAGCGCGGGGACGAAGGCGACCCCGCCGCTGTCCGGCACCGAGGCGCCGACGCGGTCCAGGTCGGCGGCGCCGGAGACCACTCCGAGGCCGGTGAGCCAGCGGACGGCCGACGCGGCGGCGTACACCTGTCCGTCGAGGCAGTAGCTGGTGCGTCCGCCGAGCCGCCAGGCGACACAGGAGACCAGCCCGGCGGTGGTGCGGCGGGGGCTCGGGCCGGTCTGGGCGAGGAGGAACGCCCCGGTGCCGTAGGTGCACTTGGCCGTGCCGGGCTCGGTGACGCTCTGGGCGAGCAGGGCGGCCTGCTGGTCGACGAGCAGCCCGGTGAGCGGCAGCTCCGGGCCGAAGGCGGTGGTGGTGCCGACGAGGCCGGCGGCGTCGACCACCTCGGGCAGCGGCTCGTCGGCGAGGCCGAAGATCCCGAGCGCCTCGGGTGACCAGGCGACGGTGTCGAGGTCGAGGAGCTGGGTGCGGCCGGCGGTCGCGGCGTCGGTGACGAAGGCTCCGGTGAGCCGGTGGACCAGCCAGGAGTCGCTGGTGGTGACCACGCCGTCCCGGGTGCGGTGGCGGCGTATCCACGCCATCTTGGGGGCGGCGAAGTAGGGGTCGAGCGGCAGTCCGGTGAGATGGGCCAGCCGGTCGCCGTGGGCGGCGAGTCCGGCGCAGACGGACTCCGCGCGCCGGTCCTGCCAGACGATGGCGTCGGTGAGGGGTTCCCCGGTGGCGGGGGACCAGGCGAGGACCGTCTCGCCCTGGTTGGCGAGTCCGACGGCGGCGACGGGCTCCCCGGCTGCGGCCAGCGCCCGGCGTCCGGCGGTGACCACGGAGCCGAGCAGTTCCCGGGGATCGGCCTCCACCCGGCCCCCGGGGCCGTAGCGCGGGGTGACGGGCGCCGTGCCGGTGCCGATGACTCCGCGCTCGGGGCAGACGACGAGCGCCTTGGTCGCGGAGGTCCCCTGATCAATGGCGAGTACGGCACTTGACATCGGCCATCACACTCTCTCGGGAAGGCGTTGCCCGACGGCTCTCAAGTGCCGCGAGAATCCTGTTCGTTGACGAGAGGACAGGGTGGAGCACGGGACGACGGCCGTCAAGAGATAGTCAAATACCCTTGTTAATGTGCCCACCGTTCCACGATGTGACCGATCTTCGTCAACTTCTTGTCGTATTCGATTGGTTGAGTAAGATCGGCGCGCATACGGGGAGTGGAACGTTTTCTCTGCCCCCAGCCCACCCCCCACCTGTCCCTATGAGGACCCATGACGACCTTTTCTCGACATCCACGCCGGCGCAGAACGACGGGGGCGGCGGCGGACTGATGTCCCAGGACCAGTTCCGGCCGGTGTACCACCCGGCGGGCCACGACAACGAACTCCGCACCGTCATGCAGGATTTACGGACGGGCCGGTGGTTGTCGATGCGGAATCTGCTGCACACCACCACCAGCTGGGGTGTGTGGACCCAGCGCACCCAGGTGCTGGCGGCCGTCGCGGCGGGCTCCGACGCGGTCCAGGCGTGGCGGGCCGAGGAACCGGGCTCGCGGGCCGCCGCCGTGATGCAGAGCAGGGTCTCGGTGGAGCGGGCGCTGCGGGCCCACCGCGAGAACCACCAGCGGACCCAGGAGCTGTGGCACGAGGCGTGGGAGGCGTGCCGGATCGCCGCCCACCAGGGGCCCGACGACCCGGTGCCGTGGGTCTGTCTGCTGGCGCTGGCCCAACTGGACGAGAAGCAGCGGCTGGAGGAGCACCGCCAGGTCCCCCCGGGCCCGATGCTCTTCCCCGGCCCCTGGGGGCTGCTGGCGGAGGCGCACAAGCGCGACCCGTACAACCGCGAGGCGTACCACCGGATGCTCCAGTTCGTGTACGCCCGCAGGTCGGGCGGGCATCTGTCGGAGGCGGTGAACTTCGTCCAGTGGGCGGCGTCCGCCGCGCCGGCCGGATCAGCGCTGCTGGCCCTGCCGCTCCATGTCCGGGTGGAGCGCTACCGCCGGGACCGGGGCCACGAGCGGGCGCTGGATCTGCACTGGGTGACCGAGGACGCCACCCGGGAGGCGGTGATCGCCCTGGAGGGCTGGTTCGACCGGATCGACCCGGCCGAGGCCTCGCTGCTCGATCTCAACCATCTGGCCCACGCGCTGTGGGGCGCGGGCCGGTTCGCGGAGGCGGCCCGGGTCTTCGAGGCGCTGGGTCCGTACTTCACCGCACCCCCCTGGCTGTACCGCTCACAGAGCCCCGGTGACCCGGCGCTGGCCGAGGAGGTCTTCCTCCGCGCCCGGAGCCGCTGTCTCGCCGCCGCCCGCGGTGCCGGTCACTGACCGCCCCGCACCCGCACCACCCCCGTAACCCCCCACCGACTGTTCAGTGCGCGCACACCTTTCCCCCGGAGGTTGATTCATCATGTCCATCCCCTCACCCAGATGGTCGGGTGCGGACCCCAAGTCCCCCATCGACGAGGAGGAACGGCTGCGGGAACTCGGCTATCAGCCGGTTCTGGCCCGCCGCATGGGAGGCTTCGGCAACTTCGCCATCAGCTTCTCCGTCATCTCCATCCTCTCCGGCTGCATGACGCTGTACGGCTTCGGCATGAACACCGGCGGTCCCGCCGTGATGCTCTGGGGCTGGCTGGGTGTCGGGCTCTTCGTGCTCTGCGTGGGCATGGCGCTGGCCGAGGTCACCAGCGCCTACCCCACATCGGGCGCGCTCTACTACATGGCGGACCGGCTGGGCGGCCGCAAGTGGGGCTGGTACACGGGCTGGCTGAATCTGCTGGGCCTGCTGGGCGCCATCGCCGGCATCGACTACGGCGCGGCCCTGTTCACCGGCGCGTTCCTCCATCTCCAGTGGGGATTCGATCCGACACCCGGCTCCACCATGGTGATCTTCCTGATCATCCTGCTGCTGCACGCCACGCTCAACCTCTTCGGGGTGAAGCTGGTCAGCGTGCTGAACTCGATCAGTGTGTGGTGGCACATCGGCGGTGTCGCGCTGATCGTCGGTGTGCTGGCGGTCGTCCCCAAGAACCACCAGTCCCCGGAGTACGTCTTCACCGAGTTCGTCAACGGCACCGGCTGGGAGAACCCCGTCTATGTGGCGGCGATCGGTCTGCTGCTCGCCCAGTACACCTTCTCCGGCTATGACGCGTCCGCGCATCTCTCGGAGGAGACCTCCAATGCCTCCGTCACCGCCGCCAAGGGCATCGTCCGCGCGATCTGGGTCTCCTGGATCGCCGGTTTCGCCCTGCTCGCGGGGCTGACCTTCGCCATCCAGGACTACGCCGGGGCGCAGGACTCCGCGACCGGGGTGCCGCCGGCCCAGATCATGGTGGACGCGCTGGGCACCGGCGGCGCCTCGGCGCTGCTGCTGATCGTGATCGTGGCGCAGCTCTTCTGCGGCAACGCGGAGGTCGCGGCGGCCAGCCGGATGGTGTTCGCGTTCAGCCGGGACAACGCGCTGCCGGGCTCGTCCCTGTGGCGCAGGGTCAGCAGCCGCACCCAGACCCCGGTCCCGGCGGTGTGGCTGTCGGTGGGCTTCGCGGCGCTGCTGGCGCTGCCCTCCCTCTACTCGTCGACCGCCTACGGCGCGGTGACCGCGATCAATGTCATCGGCATCACCCCGGCCTACGCCATCCCGGTCTATCTGAAGCTGCGGGCGGGCGACCGCTTCCAGCCGGGGCCGTGGAACCTGGGCAGGTGGAGCAAGCCGATCGGCTGGATCGCCGTGGTGTGGGTGGCGTTCGTGACGGTGCTCTTCCTGCTGCCGCAGTCCAGCCCGGTCACGGTGGACACCATGAACTACGCTTCGGTCGCACTGGTCACGGTGCTGACGCTGGCCACCGTCTGGTGGTTCGTGGCGCGCCGCTCGTACGGCACCCCGCAGGCATACGGCTCGGCGCGTGAACAGGCCGAGCTGTCGGACCAGATCGTCTGACGTTCCGTCGGCGATCGGGCACGGAGAGACCGGTGGGGCCCGTCCGTCCCGGACGGGCGGGCCCCGCCGCCGTGTCACCGGACCGCGGGGCTCCCCGTGACCCTCGGTCCGCGCAGGCTCCCGGTGTTGTCGAAGGAGCCGAACCCGACCCGGCCGGTGGTGAGCGTCCGGTCCACGGCCGTCATCAGCGGGTGCCGGGAGCCGTCGACGTACACCGCGATCTCCCCGGTGCCGGCGCAGTGGGTCACGCGTACGGAGTGCCAGGCGGCGTCCGTGACGGCGGGCGGCGCCCCGGTCGCGCCGTTCCACTGGTGGTCGAGGCGGAGCCGGTCCGCGTCGGCGACGACGAAGATCCCGTTGTGCGGATAGATGGTGTTGTCCGACGACAGATGGGCGTAGTAGAAGCGGGTGTCGGACTGGTGGCCGAAGACGACGACCACATCCCGGTTGCCGATCTCGACCGGGGTGTCGAGCCGGATCTCGGCGTCGATCCGGGTGCTGCCGAGGACCGGGCCCGCGGTGAGCACGGCGTACTCGAAGGGCCTGCGGGGCCCCGGCCGTGAGACGCCGGCCTCGGCGAGGGTGACCCTGCCCCGCGGGAAGCGCCATTTCGCGGGGGTGACCGGGGCCCAGTGGCGGGAGGCGGTGAGACCGGTGAGCGTGGTGCCCGCCGGCCGGCAGTCGGCGAAGGTCCGGGTGCCGGTGACCCGCCAGATCCTCCCATTGGCCTTGGAGAGCAGATACAGCTCGCCCGCGGCGTCCTGCCCGAAGCGGAGATCGACCCGGCGGTCCCCGGCGAGGTCGCGCAGGGTCACCCGCTGTCCGGCGCGGTCGAAGAGCATCAGCCGGTAGGTGTCGGCGAGCCTCCCCGAGCCCCGGCGCATCTCGGCGCTCTCGGAGTAGAGGAGCCGGCCGTCGACGATGTCGCCGTAGAGGTACTTGCCGCGCAGCGCGGGGGCCGCGGAGCCCCGGTAGACATGGCCGCCGACGATGGCCCGGCCCACGTCCGAGCGGCAGTTCCAGCCGGCGGGCGGGTCGTGGTCGTAGGCGGCGACCGGATAGGTGTAGCCGTACCGGGCGTCGTCGGCGGGCAGGGCCAGGAGCCGGTCGCAGGGGTCGGCCGCGTTCCGGTCGTACACGAAGGCGCCCTCCCGCTCGCTCCAGCCGAGATTGTCCCCGGCGCGCACCTCGTACACCCCCTCGATGGCGTGTTCACCGATGTGTCCCAGGAGCAGCCGGTGGGGGGCGGCCCGGTCCCAGCTGAAGCGGTGCGGGTCGCGCATGCCGTACGCGTAGATCTCGCCGAGCGCGCCCGCCCGGCCGGTGAAGGGGTTGCCGGCGGGGATGCCGTAGGCGCCGTTGGGACCGTTCCGTCCGCCCGGGTCAATCCGCAGCAGCTTGCCGTGGGGCAGGGAGAGGCTCTGGGGCTCGCTGTTGTTCAGTCCCTGGGCGCCGTCGCCGACGGCGATGTACAGCAGCCCGTGGTCGCTGTCCCCGGGGCGGGCGGTGGGGTTGAGGTCGATCTGCTGGATGCCGTGGCCGCCGCCGGTGAAGCCGATCCGGAGCAGTTCGCGGCGGCTGCCGGAGAAGGTGGCCGCCGCCGGGTCGTCGGCCGTCCACTCGGTGACGACCCCGTGGTAGTTGACGGCCGACCCCTGGACGTAGTCGGGCCGGGCGGTGGTGGCGGACGCCTTCTCGGTGTGCACGGTGTAGAAGCGGCCGGTGTCGCGGAAGCCGGGCGCGAAGGCGACCGAGCCGAGGCCGGAGCCGAGGCCGCTGCTGGCGAAGAAGGCGGAGCCGATGGCGGCGGGGAGCTGGAGATAGGCGCGCGGGGTGCCGCGCCGCACGAGGTAGAGGGTGCCGTTGAGGTCGGGTACGGCCATCCGGCCCGAGCCGTCGGGCAGCTCGACGAGCTGGTTGATCCGGGCGTGGCGTCTGAGCCGGGCGTCGGTGACGGGCCCGGGGACGGGTTCGCTCCTGGGGAAGGAGGCGTACTCCTCGACGGTGAGTCCGAGGCCGGACTCGATGGGCTGCTGGGGGATCGGATCGCGGACGGGACCGGCCGCGCCGGTGTCGGCGGCGCTCCCCGGTGCGGCCGGGGCCGCGAGGAGCAGGGCGAGCGCGAGAAGGAGGGTGAGGAGGGGCGGGGGGAGGGTGCTCCTGCGGCGAGGACGAGACATCCCTCCATGTAATCGACGTTCCTATGTGTGAACAACCGTCGTGACACGATCCGTTGCCGGGGAACGGCGCGGAGGGTCCGGGCGGCGCGGAGGGTCCGGGCGGCGCGGAGGGTGCTCCCGGGGCCGGCGCGGACGGTGCTCCCGGGGCCGGCGCGGGTGGAGGGGAGGAGCCGGCCGCGGGGCGCGTCAGCGGATGCCGAGGAGCGGGCCGGTGATCGTCAGCCCGAGGTCGTGACCGGCGTACGAGAAGAAGGCCAGCAGCATCAGCGCCGCGCCGCCCAGCGAGACCGCCTTGAGGAAGTTGATCATCTCGGTCTGGCGGGCCTGCGCATCGTCCTCCTTCCAGAACGCGTGCATCAGCAGGGCCGTGGGGAAGAGGAAGACGGCGAGCAGCAGCGCGCCGAGGTCGGCCCAGACACCGAGGAGCACCATCAGCCCGCCCGCCGCCAGCAGCAGTCCGCTGCCGAAGGTGGCGGCGGCGGGCGCGGGGACCCCCCGCGCACCGGCGTAACCGGCCAGGGTCCGGGTTCGGGTGAGATGCCCGATGGCCGAGTTGAGGAAGAGCAGCGCGAACAGGATGCGTCCGATGAGCACCAGGACATCCATGGAGACCTCCCGAACAGGCGGTTGAACAGCGGACAACCAGCCCTTCCTCAGCGTACGTCCGCCCGGCGCGCGCCGCCCGCCGTGGCGGTTCGGCGCCCTTTGCCGGACATGGGGGGACACTCCCGGTGGCCGCATATGCCATTTCCGTGGGGGCGCGCGCTCCCCGCCCGCCGACGGGTATAGGACGAGGGCGCGGGCGGCACTCCGCATCGGCCCGCACCCTTCGGAGAGGCACCAGGGTGAACCCGAGCAGCCGGTACACGGCCATCGCAGCGGCACTGATCTTCGCGGCACTGGAGGTGACGGCCGTCCATCTGCTGCTCGGCGCGGGGACGGCCGTCCTGCTCTGTACGGACGCCGTCGTCGTCGCCGTCACCGGCGGCTGTGCGGCGGCGCTGCTCCGGCGGCGGGAGCCGGTGGCGGACGATCCCCGGGCGGAGGCCCGGGCCCGCCACAGGGCCGTGCGCTACCGGACGGACCGGGAGAGCAGCGCGCGCGGGTGCGGCCGGCCCGCCTGGCGGCCCTGAACCGGACGGATCGCACGGCCCGGTTGAATCGAGTCAGCAATCGGCCGTTTCCGGCCTTACTGCCCCCGCGTCCGGGGACAGCGGCCGGGGCTGCGTCCATGATCGTCGGAGCGAGTCCGCACCGGTCACCGGCTGAAGGAGTTCCCTCGATGCCCGCAGCACGCGTCAGTTCGGCCGTGATGACGCATCCGGTCCGACGAGCCGAGGCGGAGGAGCTCTGTGCCCGTCTGGGCCTGGACGGGCTGGCCCTGGACCCCGCGCCGGACGACTCCCCGTCGGCGCTGCGGACCGCGCTGGTGGCGTGGGGACGGGCGCGCGAGGACGCCACCCACCATCTGATGATCCAGGACGATGTGGCCGCTCCGCCGGATCTGCTCGACCTGGTGGCCCACTGCGCCGACCGGTTCCCCGGGGACGCCCTCGCCTTCTACACCAACTGGCACGCGCGCAACGGCGCCGCCGCCCGGCTCGCCGCGCTGGCCGGAGCGGGGTGGGTGCGGGCCGTGCCCGAGGAGTTCGCCCCGACCCTCGCCATCGTCCTCCCGGTGGCCATGGCCGCCGAGTTCCGCCGCTGGGCGGGCACGACCGGCGAGCGCCACGACGACGAGGTGATGGCGGCGTTCCTGCGGCGGGACGGGCGGCGCAGCGCCCTGCTGGCGGTGCCGACCGTCACCGAGCACATGGGGACCAGCAGCATCAACGGCCACGCGGCCCAGGGGGTGCGCCGCGCGGTCTGCCCGGTCGGCGCGGACGACGCCCGCCCGGCGCTGTACGGGGGCTGGGTGCTGGAGGAGCTGGAGTGGCTGCCGTACATGCGGTACGGCGAGGGGTTCATCCGGCTGCCGGGCCAGGACGCCACCCCCAAGGCGCGCTCGCACATCACCTGGCGCGAGGCGCTGCCGGGGACGGGGCTGACCGAGGAGGCGATCACGCGGGCGGTGCGGGCCGGCCGCCCGGAGGCCGCGGCCGGGGAGATCGGGAAGACGTTCGGGGCACCCTTCGCGGACGAGTTCTGGATTCACTGCCTGCTGCTGGGCCGGCAGGCCGAGTCCGCCGCCCGGCGGTACGCGCCCCGGGGCGCGGCCGGGAGCGGTTCCCCGGCCGGTGAGCGGCTGCGGGCCGCGGCGGTCTCCACCGCCGGTGTCGCCGGGCTGCCGCCGGAGCGCCGCCCGGAGGTGGACCAGGCGCACACGGAACTGCTCTCCGCGTACGCCTGGACCGCCGTCAGGTGCGGGGCCTCGCTGCTTCCGGAGCCGGGTCCCGCAGATCGAAGGTGATCCACACGCCCGGCTCCCAGTAGGAGGCGAGGTCCCGGTCCCGGTCCACCCGCAGGGTGGAGAGCCCCTCGGGGAAGACGTACTCGCCGTCCTCGGGGAAGGCCATCCCGGTCCAGGACTCCCACTCGGCGACGGTGCCGGTGATCCGGGAGGACTCCGACACCCCGGCGGCGACCACGCCCCCGAGCCGTACCTGGACACGAATCCAGGGGTCGAAGGGCTCGCCGTCCTCGCGGGTCCAGAACGCGTACCGCTCGACGGGGACGAGGGGGTAGCGGTGCTTCCAGATGGGCCGGACCGGCACGATCAGATGGGGCAGCCCGTCGGCGCGGGCCATCTCCGTCATCTGTGTCAGCAGCGCCTTGGAGAGGCCCTTCCCCTGGTGGGCGGGGGCCACTTCGACCCCGAGGGCGACCAGGGCGTTGGGCTCGGTGCCCGCGTCATGGGCGTCGAAGGCCGCGGTGATCGAGTCGTCGAGCCCGGAGCCGAGGTCCTCGGGGGTGCCGTCCCAGGTGCGCGGCAGTGAGCGGCCCGCGCCGAGCAGGGCGTCGTTCTCCTCGTCGTAGAGGACGAACTGGTGGTCCCTGAATTCCTCGAAGAGACGGTTCCAGTGGGTTTCGTTGATGTCCCCGTGCAGATTGTATTCGGGGACGACTCCGGCGAAGACCTCGGGGATACGGTCCCAGAGCTCGGGTCGCTCGGAATGGAGAACAACTCTCACGGCTGCCGCTGTCCTTTCCTTGGCGCCTTGGGCCGTCACGCCTTGACGGCTTCCCAGACGATGACAATGGGAATACCGCTCCAGGCCGCGCGGGCGGCGTCCGCGATGAACTCCTCGTACCCCCCGGGCGCGAGCCTTCCATTGAACACCGGCTCGACACAGGCGCGCACCGTGAGACCGGCGGATGCGAAGGCGTCGATGTAATGGCTCGGCAGATGCACATAGTTGCGCACAAAGGCCAGCCGGTCGTCGCCCTCCACGAAGAGGCACTGTCCCTGGAGGGTGATGACGAAGGGGTGCATGTCCGAGACGATGACCCGCCCGCCGGGGCGGACCACCCGGGCCAGCTCCGCGATCCCGGCCTTGAGGTCGGGGAGATGCGTCAGGGCGAGGGTGGACACGGCCAGGTCGACCGACTCGTCCTCCACCGGGAGGCTCTCCAGCCGCCCGCGGCGGTACTCGGCCTCCGGGGCCTTCTCCGCCGCGCGCTCCAGCATCTCCGGCGACTGGTCCACGCCGATCGTGCGGTAGCCGCGCGCGGTCAGGGCGGCCGTGGTGCGGCCGGTGCCGCAGGCCGCGTCGAGCGCGGTGCCCACCGGGCCGGCGTCCAGCAGCCCGTGCACCACCGGCTCCTCGACCTCGATGTAGGAGCTGGGCAGGGAGTCGTACACGGTGGACCAGGCCGCGTACCCGGCGGAGGCGTCCAGCTCGCTGACCGCCGAACCGCCGTCGGGCAGCCCCTGGGCGTCCTGGGCCGCGAATTTCCTTATCTCCTTGACGCGTTCTTTCAGGAACTCGTCATCCGCTTCCATCGCGGTGCGCAGCAGAGCCAGTCCCTCGATGCCCAGGACCAGCTCACGGACTCGGAATTCATTACTCATCGACATCTCCCAAGAGGGCGTTTCAACCTGTTGATCCGCGCTACCCAGAAAATCGCTCACACATTCTCCGGGCGCGCCACTTGGCCTGAATTCATCGCGAGTAGGCCGAACTTCTCCACCAGTTTGTTGTAGGGGGAACCGTCTTTTACCATCGCCCGGGACCCGGGCCGCGAACAGCGCGGTGGGTCACCGGGAGGAAAAATGATCGAAGGCTATGTGAACCGCGAAAGCGTGACCGCCGGCGAGATTCTGACACTCCATGTGTCGACCGATGCGGACGAGTTCCGGGTGCGTTTTTACCGGCTGGGCCGCGAGCTGTCCTTCATGGCCGAGTCCGAGGTGTTCCGGGGCGAGTGGAAGTCCCCGCCGCCGCACCCGGACGGGGTCGCGGAGCACGCCTCGCCCGCCGTGGCCTGGGAGCTGCCGCCGTATGCCTTCCGCACCCCCGAGGAGTGGCCGCCCGGCATCTATCTCGCCCATCTCGTGCCGGGCGACGCGGAGTCGGCCCGGTCCGTGCCCCTGCTGGACGCCTCGGGCATCGAGGGGTTCTCCCGGGAGTTCTTCGTGGTGAGACCGCGCGAACCCGGACGCCGGGGGCGCATCCTCTACAAGAAGTCGACCTTCACCCGGCACGCCTACAACCAGTCGAACAGCCAGGAGCTGACCCGGGGCTGCAACCTCTACGAGAACCCCGTCTACCAGGAGGGCGGCGACGGCGAGCCGCGCGGGCACCGGCTCAGTCTGCACCGGCCGGGCGGGGTGATCGATCTGGCCTACTGGGACGCCCCGTTCATCGCCTGGCTGGAGCGGTGCGGCTACGCCGTCGAGTACTGCACGGACCTCGATCTGCACGAGGACCCGGAGCTGCTGGCCCCCTACGACCTGCTGCTGAGCGTCGGCCACGACGAGTACTGGAGCGAGGAGATGCGGGCCCATGTGGCCGCGCATGTGGACGGGGGCGGGAATGTCGCGTTCTTCAGCGCCAACACCTGCTGGTGGCGTGTCCATCCGGTCGACGGGAACACCGCCTTCGTCTCGGACACCGACCACCGGGTGGGCGAGGAGTACCCCCATCTCCCGGCGACGGATCTGTGGTGGCCCGCCCCGCCGGACGGTGTCGGGGTGCCGGAGGACTCGCTCACCGGGATGAGCTTCCGCAACGGCGGCATGTGGCCCGGCGACTGGCCGGGCGACCGGCCGCGCGCGGGGTACACCGTGCAACACGCCGGCCACTGGGTCTTCGAGGGCACCGGGCTGCGCGACGGCTCGGACGGCGGGAAGCCGGACGCGCTGGGCGCGGGTACGGCGCTGATCGGATACGAGTGCGACGGCGCGTCCTTCGCGTACGACGGGGAGGGGGTCGCCCGGGCGGTCCGCGCGGACGGCTCCCCCTCCCCGTTCCTGATACTCGGCATCTATGTGCTGGACCCGGTGAACGAGAGCTTCCACGATCTCCGCTGGGGTCACTGGAACTGCCCCGAGCGGGAGCCGGACGCCACCGGCCCCCGCGCGGCGACCATGGGGGTCCACACGGCGGGCGGCACGGTGTTCTCGGCCGGCACCACCGACTGGCCGGTGGTGTGCGGCCGGGAACTGGACGCGGGTGTCGTCCGGGTGACCCGCAATGTGCTGGACCGGCTCTCGCACCGGGCTACAGCAGACCGGTGAGCGCGTCGAGCGTGGCGATCCGCGCCGCCCGGTCGGGCAGCGCGGGCGCCTCGCCCTCGACGGCCCGGTCGGGCCGCCACAGATGGACGGCGCGCATCCCCTGGTCCAGGGGGCCCAGCACATCCGCCTCCCACATGTCCCCCACGAAGAGGGCCTGCTCCGGTGCGGCCGAGCACGCGTCGAGCACGGTCCGGTAGATGTGGGGGTGCGGCTTGCGCGCCCCGGCCCTGGCCGAGGTGACGGCCACGTCCACCAGGCCGTCGATGCCCGCCTCGGCCAGGGCCCGGTCCAGATCCCAGTACCAGTTGGAGCAGACCGCCACCGTCAGGCCGCGCTCGCGCCGTCGCGCGAGCACGGCCGTCACATCGGCGTACAGCTCCAGCCGGAGCTGTCTGACGGCCCGGTCCAGCTCGGCCGCCAGCTCGCCCGCCTGGTCCTCGGGCACTCCGCACGCGAGGGCCCGCCGGCGCAGCCGGTCCAGCTCCCAGGCCCGGTAGGAGTCCTCGCTCACCGAGTGGACCCGGTGGTCCGCGCCGTCGGGCGGACCGGAGGACCACTGCCCGCCCCAGCGCGCCGCCGCCTCGTCGAGCCCTCTGCGCAGGAAGAAGGGCTCATGGCTCGGCGGCAGCGGCGGCACCATACGGACGAGCGTGCCGTAGAAGTCGAAGATCACTGCCTTGACATCGGACGGCCCCCCGGGCCGTATGGCGCCCACGGTGCGTCAGTACCGTCCGTGCCGGCGGGGGAAGTAGTCCTCGCAGTCGCCGTCGCGCTCGATGTCGACGGTGGCGCAGTGCAGTCCGCCGCCGAAGGGGCCGACCGACCGGAACGGCACGGGCACGATCTCGAAGCCGTAGGAGGCCAGCTGCTCGGAGAGGCGCACCTCCTTCTCCTCGACGCAGAGGGTGTTCTGGTCGAGGTTCAGCATGTTCCCGGCCAGCCAGGGGCTGCAGTAGGAGAGCTTCGGCGGGTGGTCCCAGCTCGCGGGCTGGACGGCCTCCACGATCTCCCAGTCGTTGAGCTTGAAGAAGTCCATCAGCTCCTGGTCGGCGAGGCGCTCACCGCAGTGCAGCACGAGCCCGGGGCGCAGCGGCACCCAGGTGGCGTCGATGTGCAGCGGATGGGTGTTGGTGGAGGTCACCGCGTGCACCCGGTGGTCGGGGTAGTGGCGCTTGAGCCAGTCGTAGCCGCTGCGGTTGGTGACGAAGGAGAGCTGGACGAAGAGGTCCTTGCCGAAGCGGGCCACATCGGCCGCGTCGAAGAGCGGCTCCTCCTCGGTGAGGACCAGATCGTAGTCGCGGACCTTGGCGAGCTGCACCTCGGTGGGCAGCTCGTTGTACGTGTCCCAGAAGGCGGTGTGGTAGCTGGCGTCGGTCAGCCGCGGCTTGGGCGCGGTCTCCCAGCGCATGCGCGCGTCGGCCTTGAACAGCTCCTGGAGGATGGGCCGGTAGGCGAGGTACTCGTGCCACCGGCTGCGGTACGACATGGTCGCTTCGAGGACCTCGTTGCCCACGGTGAGCAGGATGTCCCGCGGGGGCATACAACCGGACATCGTCTCCTGCTCCCAGTCCGGGGTGGAGACCTTCTGGTTGAAGTCGAGCGGGGTGGGTCTGTCCACCCGGATGCCTCGTTTGCGCAGCATGTCGGCGAAGTTGTCGAGCTGCTCGTTGGCCTCGGCGGTCATGTCGGCCGGCATCGGGCCGTAGGTGCCGAGGGGGTAGCCGTCGTCCGGGAAGTCCCGCCGTACAGCGGGTTCGGGCGCTTGCACCACGGCTTCGTCGGCCCTTCCGACGATGACATGGCGCAGCGGGTCCCAGCCGTTCCATGAGTTGACCCGTATGGGCCTGGTGGCCGATTCGCCAGTCGTCGTGCCGTGCTCAGTCACGTGCCACACCCTTCGATTGGTGACGTGGGGGACGCCAGGAGAAAAATGTGTCAGGAGGTGCGTCACCGTCAAGGGCACCCAAGTGGTGCATCGTAGTATTTTGCGTCAATCGAGAACGGCTGATCTGGTGCTGTTCGACGTTCTTCATCATCGCCGCCCGCTTGACGGGGGGCCTATCCGCATCAAGAACGTTCAATAAATCCCTGATCGATCCTGGCCAAAAAGCGCCCCATGGGTAGATTGCCGGTCTTCGCTGGGTAGATACGTGCCCGGTCCAGCCCGTCCTCGAAAGGTGGAGAATCATGCCCTGGCGCTTAATCCGCTTCACCTCGGCTGTCGGGGTGGTCGCACTGGCGGCGGCACTGACCTCGTGCGACTCCTCGGGGTCCGGCGGCCCGGCGAACGCCGGTGACCGGAGCGGGAGTCTGACGGTTTGGCTGACGATCGACGCCAGGGAGAGCTGGCCCGATCTGGTCGCCGCCACGAACAAACGTTTCGCCAAGCGCTATCCGAAGACGGAGGTGAAGGTTCAGTACCAGCAGTGGACGAGCAAGAACCAGAAGATTGACGCCGCCTTCGCGGGCAAGGACGTACCAGACGTGGTGGAGATGGGCAATAGTGAAACCACGAACTACATCGTCAACGGGGCGTTCATCGATCTGGAGAAGAGCGATTTCGACCATTCGGAAGATTGGCTTCCGGCTCTCTCGGATGCCTGCGAGTGGGAGGGCAAGACCTTCTGTGTGCCCTACTACGCGGGTGCCCGGGTGGGGGTCTACCGCACCGATCTGCTCAAGAAGGTCGGCGTCACCGAGGCGCCCCGCAGCTATCCCGAGATGCTCTCGGTCCTCGACAAGCTGAAAGCCGAGTTCGGCGCCGCCGACAAGAACTTCTCCGCCTTCCACATGCCCGGCCGCTACTGGTCCGCGGCGATGGCCTGGGTCAAGGACGCGGGCGGCGAGATGGCGGTGGAGCAGGACGGCCGCTGGCGCGGCGCACTCTCCTCGCCCGAGTCCGTGAAGGGCCTCACCGCCTGGAAGGACCTGCTGGACGCCTACTACACGGGTGACCGCTCCAAGGACAACGGCGACGAGCCCGCCGTGGTCGGCCAGGGCAAGGTGGGGATGTTCTACGGCAACACCTGGGAGGCCAACGCCGCGACCGACCCCCGGGCCGGCGGCAACGCGGCCCTGCGCGGCAAGTTCGCCACCTTCGCCTTCCCCGGCCCCTCGGGTGAGCTGATGCCGCCCTTCCTCGGCGGCTCCCTGCTCGCCGTCCCGGTCAAGTCGCGGAACCAGGCGCGGGCCCAGGAGTGGATCAAGCTCTTCACCGACCACACCTCGCAGCGGAAGCTCATCGACGCCGAGACCCTGCCCAACAACACCGTCCAGTTGCGCGATGTGCCCGCCGACGGCATCAACGGCGCCGCCGCGCGCGCCGCCGCACGGGGCTGGGTCACCCCGCTGGCACCCGGCTGGGTGGCCGTGGAGAAGGCGAACGTCCTGCCCTCGATGCTCCAGTCCATCGCCACCGGCAAGAAGTCGGTACGGCAGGCGGCCCGGGACGCGGACCGCGAGATCGACCAGCTGATCAACAACAACTGACACCCCTCCGCACTCCCTCACTCCCGTATCCCCCACACGACGAGTCCGCGCCGGCGCGGCGCACACGCCCGGGCGCGCCGCGAAACGATGACGTGAGGAGCCCGCCCGCATGGTGACCGCAGGTCCACCGCGCCCCTCCGGCGCGCCCTCGCGCCCCCACACCGTCCCCGCGCCCCGGGGCGGCCGGCCCGGCACCGGCCGCCGGTCCCCCGCGCGGCGGTGGCGGATCACGCCGTACCTCCTCATCGCCCCGACCGTGCTGGCGCTGACCGCGGTCCTCGGCTATCCGCTGGTCGATCTGCTGATGCTGTCGTTCCAGGACATGACCCGCAGAGAGCTGTTCGCCGGCACCGCTCCCCCGTGGGCGGGGCTCCAGCAGTACCGGACCATCGCGGGCGATGGCTTCTTCTGGGAGGTCGTGGCGCGCACCGCGCTCTTCACGGTGGCCGCCTCCGCGGTGACCATGGGCGGGGCGGTGCTGGTGGCCCTGCTGATGCGCCGGGTCTCGCCCTGGGTGCGGCTGACGATGGCCGGGGTGCTGGTGGCGGTCTGGGCGATGCCGGTGATGGTCGCCGCGTCGGTCTTCCGCTGGCTGGTGGACACGGACTACGGGGTCGTCAACTGGCTGCTCGGCCGGCTGCCGGGGCTGGACTTCGCCAAGCACAACTGGTTCGAGGACCCCTGGCAGGGGTTCACGGTGATCGTCGCCGTGGTGGTGTGGGGCGCGCTGCCGTTCGCCGCGATCACCCTCCAGGCCGCGCTCACCCAGGTGCCGCTTGAGCTGGAGGAGGCGGCCCGGGTGGACGGGGCGACGCCCGCGCAGACCTTCCGTCACATCACCTTCCCCGTGATCAAGCCCGCGTTCGTCATGGTCGCGACGCTCACCTCGATCTGGAACTTCGGTGTCTTCAACCAGATCTGGCTGATGCGCTCGGGCCAGCCGGAGCGGGAGTACTACCTCCTGGGCGTCTACTCCTTCATCGAGTCCTTCGCCGTGAACCGCTACAGCACCGGGGCGGCCATCGCGGTGGTCACGGTGGTGCTGCTGCTCGCCGGAGCCGTGTTCCATGTCCGCCAGCTCGTCAGGATGGGAGAGGCCGAGTGAGCACCGCTCCACGTCCCCGGCGCCGGGCCGGCCGCCGATCGCGGCGGGCCGACGCGCTCGGGCTGCTGTTCTGCGCCGTCATGGCCTTCCCCGTCTACTGGATGCTGCTCACCGCCGTGCGACCCGCGTCGGAGATCCGGCGCGATCCACCGCGCTTCTGGGCATCGGAGCTGACCCTGGACCACTTCCGCCGGGCCGTCGCCTCCGAGACCTTCTGGTCGAGTGTGCGGGCGAGTGTGCTCGTGGGCGCGGCGACCGTGGTGATCTCGCTGCTCATCGGGGTGCTGGCGGCCTACGCGGTGGCGCGCTTCTCCTTCCTGGGCCGGCGGGCCTTCGTCCTGGTGATCCTCTCCGTGCAGATGATCCCGCTGGCCGGGCTGATCATCCCGCTCTATCTGCTGCTCAGCGACGCCGGGCTGACCGACAGTCTGACCGGTGTGGTGGTGACCTACCTGGTCTTCATGCTGCCGTTCACGGTCTGGCTGCTGCGCGGGTTCATCGCCGCGATCCCGGCGGAGCTGGAGGAGGCCGCGATGGTCGACGGCTGCACCCGCTGGGGCGCCTTCCGCCGGGTGCTGCTGCCGCTGCTGGCCCCCGGTCTGGTGGCCACCTCCATCTACTCCCTGGTCCAGGCGTGGAACGAGTACGTCCTCGCCTATGTGCTGCTGTCCAGCAATGACAAGCAGACCGTGAGCATCTGGCTGGTCTCCTTCCAGACCAGCTTCGGCACCGACTACGGCGCGCTGATGGCGGGGGCCACCCTGACCGCCCTGCCCGTCGTCGTCTTCTTCCTGATCGTGCAGCGACGCCTTGCCTCGGGGCTGGCCTCGGGGGCCGTCAAGGGATGACCGCACGAGGCCCGCCCCACCGCCGCCGCACCGGCAGTGGAGCGCCCGCAGGACTGGGCGCGGGGGCACAGCGCACCGCCCCGACGAAACACCGAGAACACCTGGGCCGTCCTGGTCCGGTTCTCTTTACCAGCAGGAGTTCATTTTGACGTTCGACCGTCTTGACCTGGTGTCCAAGCTGTATCAGCCCACCGGCTGGCCCCGCGTGCTCGAAGCGGCCGCGGGTAAACGTTCCTCCGGGCCGCTGGTGGTGGACCTCGATCCGACGACGTTCTGCGATCTCGCCTGCCCCGAGTGCATCAGCGGCAAGCTGCTGAACCAGGGGCGCTTCACCCCCGAACGGCTGGCGGAGCTGGCCGGGGAGATCATAGAAATGGGTGTGCGCGGTGTGGTCCTGATCGGCGGCGGGGAGCCGCTGGCGCACCGGGGCACCCGCAATGTGCTCCGGGTCCTGGGAGAGGCCGGCGTCGCCATCGGCGTGGTCACCAACGGCACCATGATCCAGCAGAATCTGGACGAGCTGGCGGAGTACGCCTCGTGGGTGCGGGTGTCGATGGACGCCGGTACGCGGGAGACCTATGGAATCTTCAGACCTGACCGCAAGGGCCGCAGCGTGTTCGACAAGGTCGTCGGCAATATGAGGCTGCTGGCCGAGGTGAAGAAGGGCGCCCTCGGCTACTCGTTCCTGGTGATGTCGCGCCGGGAGGCGGACGGCCGGGTGGTGAGCAACCACCACGAGGTGCTGGAGGCGGCGCGGCTGGCCCGGGACATCGGCTGCGACTACTTCGAGACCAAGGCGATGTTCGACGACGGCCACCATGTGATCCAGGTGGAGAACGAGATCCTCCAGTCCGTCGACGACCAGCTGGCCGAGGCCGAGGCGTGGGCGGACGGCTCCTTCGAGATCATCAATTCCTCCACCCTGACCTCACTGCGCAACCGGGTGGGCGCGGTCCAGCCGAAGGACTACCACCACTGCAAGGTCGCCGAGCTGCGGACACTGATCACCCCGTCCGGGGTCTATGTCTGCTCCTACCACCGGGGCAACTCCCAGGCGAAGATCGGTGACGCCGTCACCGAGCGGCTCCCGGACATCTGGGCGAACTCGGACCGCAGTGTGATCGATCCGAGCCGGGACTGCCTCTTCCACTGCGCGCGTCACCGCTCCAACCTCGAAATGGACAAGATCGACGCTGAAGCGGTGACACCCGTTCCGGACAACGACTACGACCCGTTCATCTGAGCCGTGAGCTGACCCTTCATCCAGCCGGTGCCCGCGTCCGCCCTCCGGGGGGCCGCAGGCCCGCCGCCGCCCGGGTGGGAATCACCCGGGCGCCGGGGTGAGCCGCGGCCAGGCCCCGCCGCAGCGCGGTGACCGTCTCGTCGAGACCGGCCACCGGGCAGACCCCGACCAGCGCCCCGCCGCCACCGGCCCCGCTCAGCTTGAGCCGCAGCCCGGTGGCGCGCCGGGCCGCCGACCGCAGTTCCTCCAGCAGCGGGGTGGACATCCCCTGGTGGTCCCGCATGGCGGCGTGGGCCCGGTCCATGGCGTCGGCGAGCCCTTCGAGGTCGCCTCCGCCGATCGCCGCCCACGCGTCGGCCGACGCCCGGTCCGCCTCCCTCATGTACGAGGCGAGCGCGGGGTCCCGGCCGGCGAGCTGTGCCCGTACGACCCTGATGTGGTCGCTGGTGTCCTTGCGGGTGGCGGAGTCCACGACGACCACGGCCCACGCGCCGGGGAACACCGCGCGTTCGAGGACCCGGGGCAGCCCGGTGGGCCTGCCGTCCAGCAGCAGGGCACCGCCCTCGATGACGGCCAGATGGTCCATCCCGCCGCCGTTGAAGTGCGCGAACTCGAACTCGTACGCCCACCGCGCCAGGGTGTCCACCGGGATGCCCGGCGGTACGGCCGTCGCTGTGTACGCCTGGAACAGCGCCACGATCAGGGCGGTGGACGAGGACAGCCCGCTGGCGGCGGGGGCGTCGCTGCGGACGGTGACGGCGGGCGGCTCGGGGCCCAGGGCGGGCAGGCGCGCGCGGAGGAACTCCCACACCTGCGCCGGCCAGCCCCCGCCGGCCGGTGCCCCCGTGCCGGGGGCCGTCCCGACCTCGGTGGTCAGATCCAGGGCCAGGCTGACGGATCTGCCGCCCAGCCAGTCGAGGTCCTCGCCGGAGAGACAGGCGCGGCAGGGCACCACCGCGCGAGAGGATTCACCACCGGTGCTCACCGTGCCTGGAACCTTCCCGTGGCGCCGAACTCCCGGAACATCTCCAGCACCACCCCGGTCGGCGGGTGCAGCGGCCGGGGCGGGTCCGCCGGGTCGTGGAACCCCGCCCGTACGACCTCGCCGGGCCCCGGGACCAGCTCGCCGGACCAGGTCCGGGCCAGGAAACAGAGGGCGAAGCAGTGGGTCACATCGCCGTTGGGGTAGGTGAGCGTGTGCACGCCGGGGTCCGAGAGGGAGCCGAAGGGGATCAGATCCGCCCGCTCCACCCGCAGCCCCGTCTCCTCGGCCAGTTCGCGGACGGCGGTGCCGGCGAAGTCGCTGCCCTCCTCGCACGCGCCGGCCGGGAGCTCCCAGACGCCGGTGTCGGCGCGCTGCTGGAAGAGGACCCGGCCGGCCGGGTCCTGGAGCAGTACCTGGGCGCCGGGGACGAGCAGGAGGCGGCTGCCGACCGACTGGCGCAGCGACCAGATGTAGGAGCCGGTGTACGTCATGGGTGTGCGGCCTTCCTCGGTGCCCGGCCGGTCTCCGGCCGTCTGGAGCGAAGGTGTCACGCGGTCTTCTCCGTGAGCCAGTGCGGTACCGCCTCCGGCGTGGCGTTCAGCCAGCGGACATAGCGCTCCACACCCTCGCGCACGGTGATCCCGGGCTTCCAGCGCATCAGTTCGTTCAGCTTCTCGGTGGCCGCGAAGCCGCCCAGCGGGTCGTCGGCGGGCCGGGGGGTGATGATGAACTCGGAGCCGGGGAAGTGCGGGGCGATCAGCTCGCCCACGTCCCGGACGGAGGTGGGGACGCCGCTGCCGACGTTGACGGTCTCGCCGACGACTCCGTCCTCGACCAGCGCGAGGGCGGTGGCCGCGGCTATGTCGTCCACATGGACCAGGTCCCGCACCTGGATGCCGCCGCCGTTGAGCCTCATCGGCAGCCCCACCCGGGCGTGCATGGCCAGCCAGGCGACCATCCAGGAGTGGCTGCCGGGCTTGGGGACCTGCGGGTCGCCGTAGACGGAGAAGTAGCGCAGGATGGCGAACTCGGTGTCCGCGGCTCCGAGCATCAGCCGGGTCTGGTGCTCGGCCCAGAGCTTGGCGTTGGCGTAGACGGAGAGCGGGTGCGGGGGCTGGTCCTCGGCGAACCGCTGGACTCCCTCGGCGCCCGGGACGCCATTGCCGTAGACGGCGGCCGAGGAGACCATGACGAAGCGGCGCACGTTGGCGGCGGCCACCTCCTCCAGCACGGTCTCGGTGCCGTCGTTGTTCGCGCGGAAGGCGATATCCGGCCGCCGCGTACAGGCGGCGACATCGGCGAACGCGGCGGCGTGGACCACGTAATCGGCGTCGGCGACGAGGGCGCGGACCTTCTCCCGGTCGCTGATGTCACCGACGATCAGACGGGTCGCCAGCTTCTCGGCGCCGAAGAGCCGATGGGTGGATTCCGGGTACGCGTCCATCCGGTCCAGGATCGTCACTTCGGCCTGCGCTCCGCTCAGCAGAGCGGTGAGTCTGCTTCCGACCAGCCCCGCTCCGCCGGTCACCACCACCTTGGAGCCACGGAGCCGCTCCAGCCGGGAAGAAACGGAATCACGTGCGCCGGTGCCTTCGTCAGTTGTCTGCACACTCATACGGGCTCCTCCATCGGTGATACGCATGGGGTTTGCGTGCTGCCAGCATGACGATCTTCGTCGGCTGAAACCAGGGTGCCTTTTCGGCGCCCCCGCAGCCGTGAAAGGCCCGACCGCACTGTCCGAAATTCATTGGTAGAGGGAGAACGCATATGCGGAATTTCTCCGTCCGCCAACAACCCGAGCACGGAGGACCTGTGACGCGTTATCGCATCAGCGGAGCGGTGATGACCCACCCGAAGCGGCTGCCCGCCGCCGAGAGGCTCGCCGCTTCGGCTCCGCCCGGAGCGCTGAGGGTCGTCATGGACCCCGACCCGGCCGGCAAGCCGTCGGTGCTGCGCACCGCGCTGGCGGCCTGGTCGTCGATCGAGGAGGGGGCCACCCATCAACTCGTCGTCCAGGACGACATGATCCTCTCCGACTCCTTCTTCGAGCGGGTCGGCGCGGCGGTGGCGGAGCTGCCGCACGCGGCGCTGGCGCTCTTCGCGCTCTGGGACTCGCGCAACGGGGCCGCCGTGCGCCTCGGCGCCATGGCGGGAGCCCGCTGGGTGGGCGCCGTCAACGAGTACTTCCCCTGTGTCGCGATCGTGCTGCCCCGGCGGGTCGCGGAGGGGTTCGTGGCGTACGGCAGGGCACGCCTGGACGCCTGGCCCGACGACATCCTGATGTACCAGTATCTGCGGGCCAACGGGATTCCCGGGTATGTGTCGGTGCCGAGCCTGGCCGAACACGAGGACCACGGCAGCATTTCCGGGAACGCTTTCCGGGGGCCGCGCCGCGCGGTGGCATTCCTGCCCGGCGACCGGCCCGGTGACGAGGGAGCGCGGCTCGAAGGGCTCCGGGTCATTCCCTTCTTCAAGCAGGGGGTCGCGCAGTGCACGGTCCGGGTGGACGGACCGGGGCCCGAAAGGTGGTTGCATCTGGACTGCAGCGACTTTTTGGAAGGTTATGGAATAAATACTGACAGAGTTATCGACAGTCTTAAATCGGCCAATGTCGGTTTGACCGAAGTATATGATCAAGAGGCTGTCAAGGGGACCTGGCTGACCGCTTTCACCATGGGATTCGTCCATCGGCGGGAGGGACGGGGCACCGATCTTTCCCGGACACCCGTCTGCGCCGAGGCGCTGGCCACCATCGGGGCGGGCGGGGTGAGCCACAACCGGGGCGAGGAGCGGATCGCCGAACTCCGCGACGGGCTGGCGCGGCTCGCCCGCGCCGGGGTCGAGGCGGGCCTGGAGGCGGGTGCGGCGCCCGCGCGGCGCGCGGCCCCCGCCGTGACGGCCCCGCGCGTCGGGGTGCTCGGCGGGGCGACCCCGCTGGGTGAGCATGTCGTCCGGCGGCTGACCGACCGGGGGCACACGGTCTCGCTGGTGCGGGGGGCGACGGGGGCGGACCCGGGGGTCGACGCGCTGATCGATCTGCGTCCGCTGCGGCACGGCGCCGGGGACGCGGGGGCGCGGGTCGTGGTCCGGTTCCCGGACCGGGCGGCCGGCGCCGGCCCGCTGTCGTACACCCTGCACACCGGGGACCTGTACGGGCCGGGCTGCTCCCTGGACACACCGATCGGCCGCATGGTGTGGAGTGCGCTGCGCAGCCATCCGGTGGTGGTGGGTGAGCCGGAGGGGGCGCCGCTGTATCCGTTGCACACGGCCGATCTGATCGAGGCGGTGGCACGGGTGCTGCGCACCCCGCCGCCGGAGCGGGAGTTGTTCCTGCCGGAGCGGGAGCCGGTCGGCGAGGGGGAGATGGCGGAGGCGGTGCGGTCGGCGGTGCGGCCGGTGCCGCTGGCCGGCGGACCGGTGGCGCCGGGCGCCCGCCGCCGGGGGCCGGGTCCGGAGATCACGGGGCTTCCCCGCCCGGCGGGGTGGGGGCCGGGGCGCGGGCTGCACCAGGGGCTGCACACCTTTATGCAGTGGCTGGCGTACGAGGGCATCCGCTATGCCGCCGACCCGGCGACGGACCGGACCGGCTGAACCGGCGGTGGCCGTACCGGGACTCGCCGGTACGGCCACCGCGCCACTCCCTGACACGGAGCCCGAACCACCCCAGCCCACCCCAGCCCACCCCAGCCCGGGAACACCTGCCGCCACCGGACAGAACCCCGAACCACCCCGGCCCGTCCGGCGCTTGAGGACGGACCCCCCACCCCAGGAACCGGCACAGAACAAGAACCCCACCAAACGCACCCCACCCCCCGCCCCCCGACAGGGCACCCCCCAGCCACGAGCACCAAATCCAGACAGACATCCGATGACTATCGAATAGATCTTCCCCATCCGGAATATTGGTGCACAGACACCACCCCCTCCGCACCACCCGGCCCCACGAGAGGAATGGACATGGACCCCGACCAGTACGAGCCTCCGGTCATGATCGAGACGGGCGAGTTCGCCGAGACCACCATGGGCACCGACTACGGCTGGCCCGAGGGCGGAATCCTCTTCGTCTTCAGACTGCTCTGACCGCCCGGCGCGCGGGCCCGGTGACCAGGCCCGCGCGCCACCCGGGCCGGGCCCGGGCGCGCCTCCGCCTCCCCCGTCTCAGGAGCGCCCCATGGACGACCCCGGACCGGAACGGACCATCCCCGCGGGTGGCCGGTTCGCGGCCTTCCCCGACAGCGCGGGCGGCGCCGCGGACGCGGCCCGGCTCGCCGCCCGGGGCTGCCGCACCCTCTCCCACCCCTCCGGCCGCCCCTGGATCGTGGGGCGGTGGCGGCACAGCGACCTGGTGCACATCGCCGCCGGGCCGCTGCGGCTCGCGGTCATCGGCCTCTGCCCCGTCACCACCACCGAACTCGCCCGCGCCGCCGCCTCGATCACCCGCCCCGAGCAGGTCGCCGCGCTGGCGGGCCGCTGGCCCGGCTCCTTCCACCTCGCCGCCGCCCGCGACGGCTGGGTGTGGGTGCAGGGCGGCGTCGCCGAGGTGCGCCGGGTCTTCCTCGCCCGCACCGGCCGGGGCCCGGTCGCGGCGAGCCACGCCGCCCTCGCGGCCTGGCTGAGCCGGGCACCGGTGGACGAGGGGCGGCTCGCGGTCCGGCTCGCCTCGCCCGCGGCCACCCCTCTGGCCGAACTCACCCCCTGGCGGGGGGTGGACGCCGTGCCCGGCGGCAGCGGGCTCCGGCTCGACCGCGACGGGACCGCGCGGACCGTCCGCTGGTGGCGCCCGCCCGAGGCGACCGCGCCCCTGCGCGAGGGCGCGCCCCTGCTCCGTACCGCCCTGCGGGACGCCGTGGCCACCCGCGTGCCCGAGGGCGCCCCCCTGGGAGCCGACCTCTCCGGCGGACTGGACTCCACCTCCCTGTGCTTCCTGGCGGCCGAGGCCGGTGCCTCGCTGGTCACGGCGACGATCCAGTGGACGGGCGGCGGGAACACGGACGCCGAGTGGGCGCGCCGCGCAGCCGGGCGGCTGCCCCTGCGGGAGCGGTTCGCGTACCGGGGCGACGCACTGCCCCCGTTCTTCTCCCACACCGGCCGGCCGGGGCCCGTGCTCGACGAACCCCTGCTGGTGCGGGATCTGGACCAGCAGGGGCCCTTTCTGCGGGGGATGCTGGGGCACGGTGCCGTGACCCGGCTGAGCGGCCTCGGCGGGGACCATGTGGTCCAGGCCCCGGAGCAGTATCTGTTCGCGCTGGTCCGCCGTCGGCCCGCCACCGCCGCGCGGACCGTGCGCGCCGAGCTGGCCGAGCACCGCTGGCCCACCGTCCGCACCCTGCGGACCCTGCTCGCGCCGCCCTCCCACACCGCGTGGCTCGCCGGGCTCGCCGGCGCCGTCCGTTCCGGTGTCCGGGTGCCCGGGCGGCTCCAGCCCTGGGGCCCGGTCCCGGTCCTGCCGCCGTGGGCGAGTCCCCTCGCCCGCGAGGCGGTCGCGGCCCTGCTGGAGGAGCGGGCGGCGGCCGGGGCCGGGCCGCTGGACCCCCGGCCCGCGCTCCACGCCCGGCTCGCCCTCGCCCGCTCGGCCGGGCGCTCCGCGGGGCTGGTGGAGGAGTTGTACGCGGGGGTGCTGCCCACGCACGCGCCGTTCTGCGACGACGCCGTCGTCGCGGCCTCCCTCGCGGTGCGCCCCGAGGAGAGCGCCGACCCGTTCGCGTACAAACCCCTGCTGACGGCGGCGATGGCCCCCGTCGTCCCCGCCGGGCTGCTGCTGCGCGACACCAAGGACAGCTCCGTCGTCCACTGGTACGAGGGCCTGGAGCACAACCGGGGCGCGCTGGCGGCGCTCGCCGGGGACTCGGCGCTGGCGGCGCTCGGGCTCGTCGACGGGCGGCGGTGGCGCGAGGCGCTGCTCAGCCCCCGGCAGGCGAGCGGCTCCCCGCCCGCGTTCGAGAAGTCCCTCGCGCTGGAGATCTGGCTCCGGGACCGCGTCCGGGGCGCCGACGACCCCTTTCCCCGGCCTCTCGCACTCGACGATCTCCTCACCGTCCATCCCGAAGACCTCCGATCTCTTGCCCTTGAGGAGCGGACATGACGCTGCGGCTGCGCGACGATGTGTCGATGGTGCGGACCGACACCGCCCTGGTCGTGCTGGACGAGCGGAACGGCCGTTACTGGCAGCTCAATCCCACCGCGGCCGACATCCTGGACGATCTGCTGGCGGGGTGCGGCGACGCGCTGGCCGCCGAACGGCTGGCGCGGCGCTGCGGGATCGGCCCGGAGCGCGCGCGGGAGGATGTCGCCCGGCTCCTCGCCACCCTGGTGGACTCGGGGGTGACGGCGCCGTGAGCCAGGTCGCCGCCACGGCGTCCCGGCCGTCACCGTCCCGCCGGATTCCCGCCCTGCTCTGCGTGTTCGCCGCGCGGCTGCTCGCCCGGGCGAGCCCGCGCCGAATCCGCCGTGTCCTGGAGCTGCTGCGGACGGGCGCCCGGCCCGCGAGCCACGCCGGGACGGCGGCGGCCCGCGACGACATCACCGGCAGCAGCACCCTCTGCCGGGGCCGCCGCCACTGTCTGCGCCGGTCGCTGGCGGTCGCGCTGCTGTGCCGTCTCCGGGGCACCTGGCCCACCTGGTGCACCGGGGTCCGGACGGCGCCGTTCGCCGCCCACGCCTGGGTGGAGGCGGAGGGCCGCCCGGTCGGCGAGGAGGGGGACGACCGGCTCTACCACACCATCATGTCGGTGGGTCCGAGCAGCCCCGCGCGGTGACCGCGTCCCCCACCGGGCGCGCGGGCCCCGAGGCCGCGCCCGGGGCGCGCCCGTGCGCTGTTCCGCGCCGTAAAACGTAAGAATTGTCTCGCCGGTCCCTCCGGGCGGCGCAAAACATTCGCCCCGGTGGCCCCTCGGGTCCCTCCTTTGCTCCCGGAACCCCGGAACGAATTGACACACTGTCGACAACGCGCCTGTCGCACGCGCCGCACGCCCCGGTGAGCAAAGGAACCACGCCGGAAACCGGGCCGTCCGGAAACGGCCCACCGTCACGAACCCCCCGGTCAACTGCCCTTTCCCGCACCGGCGCGGGCCGTCGGAGGCTGATCTACGCTGCGCACGCGGCGCACGGGATCGCGCTGCTCCCTCTCACTCAACCGGGAGACACCATGACGCTCAGAGACATGACCACCTCCTTCGATCCGGACGCTCTGGACCTCGGTGACATCACCGTCACCGCGATGCGCGACACGGCGGGGATCGGTGAATCCACCTACTCCCTCGCCTCGTCCTCGTCGACGTCCTGTATGGGATGCAGCGGCTGCGGCGCGTGCAGCGTGCAGAACCCGCGCGTGACCGAGATGTCCTGACCCCCGCACGGTGAGGGCTTCCGCGGCTTCGGCTCCCCGCTCCGCGGGCGCCGCGGGAGCCCCGCACCGCGCCGGTCCGCCCCTCGCACACGCCGTCGACTGGATCGAAGTGAAACCGCTCCTCCCGGAACGTCAGACGCGGCCGGCGCCCACGCCCCGGGCCGGCACCGAACAGCCCGCCCCCGCCCCGCGGCTCGCCCCCGGCGCGCTGATCCGCACCACCCTGCTGAGCCTGCCCGCCGAGACCCGCCCCGCCGGTGCCTTCCGCGCCGCCCTGGCGGAGCTGACCGCGCTGGAGGAGGAACTCACGGCGCGCGCTCCCGCCCTCGGCGACGCGCTGTACGCGAGCCGGGCGGGCCACGGCGCGGAGTTCCACCGCGAGGTGGTGCTGCCGCTGCGCCGCGCGGTGCACAACGGGCGCGACCCGAGGCCCGCCCTCCTCGGCCGGCTCGGCGATCTGCCCGGACGGGTGCCGGGGCTGCCCGGGTGGCTCGGCGCGCGGAGGCGGAGGAGTGAGCTGCTGACCGCGCTGGAGGCCGGGACCGCGCCCGCCCTCGCGGCCGGGCGCGCGGCGCTCGCCGGGCTGTGCCGGGAGCCCGCGTTCACCCGGGCCGTGGCGTTCGGCAGCGCCGATCTGCTGCGCGCGGTGGTGCGGGCCGGGGAGGGCCGGGACGACCGCGGGGCCCGCAAGGAGGAGGCGGGCGTGCTCCGGCACGCGATGCGCGCCGCCGCCCGGACGACCCCGCTCTCCTGGTTCACCGCCGTCGGCTGGGGTGAACTGCCGCCCCCTGCCGCTGGAACACGGCGGCCCTGGAGCGGCGCCGGGGTGCCGCTCGAATCGGCCGGAGCCGTCGTCCGCGTCAACCGGACCCTGGTGGACACCCTGATGGCGGCGCTCCTGGCCGACCGGGAACGCCGTGCGGGTCTGCCCCACCGCATGTGCAGCAGCCCGCGGCTCTCGGACGGCCGGGCGGCCTTCGCCCGCTCCCGTACCGCCTTCGTCTCCGCGCGCTTCGTGTCGGTGGAGGACGACGAGGTCGCCCTCGCCGCCGGGGAGCCGCTGCTCCGCCTCGCCGCACTGTGCGCCGGAGCCGGCGGGCCCGGCGGTCTCGACGCGCTCGCGCGGGCGCTCGCCGGACCCGGCGAGCAGGACGCCGCGCTCGCCTTTCTCGGGCGGGTGTGCGAGGCCGGGCTGCTCGTCCCCGTGGAGCCGGTCGGCCCGCACGACCCGGACCCGCTGACAGGGCTGGCGACCTGGCTCCGGGAGGCGACCGGTTCCCCCGGGGACCGGGAGCTGGCCGGCCGTATCGACTCCCTCGCCGCGGACACGCGCGCGTTCGGCACGGCGGAGCCCGCGCGCCGCACCGCCGTCCTCACCGGCCTCCGGGAGCGCTGGGGCGCCCTCCTCGGCGAGGTCGGCCGCCCGGTGGGCGACGGCGCGGACCGGCTCACGGTGCTGAGCGAGGACGTGGTTCTCGGGGAGCCGGTCCGGCTGGACGGCTTCCTCGACGACGGTGATCACCAGGCCCTGGCGGAACTGGCGGCGCTGACCGAGCTGTTCGACCTCGGCCCCGTGGTGCGCCGCTGCGTCCGGGACAGCTTCGTCGCCCGCTACGGACCCGGCGGTGTCTGCCCCCACGTCTGGGACTTCGGTGCCGCCGCCCACGAGACCTGGCAGCGGGCCACCCGGCTCATCGCCGCCGGTGACCCGCGGGCCGAGCCGCCCGGCTCCCCGGCGGCGGACGGCGCCGGCCGGCTCACCGCCCTCCGCTCCGAGCTGGTCGCCGCCGTCCGCCGGGACCACGCGGAGAGCGGCGGCGCGGATGTGGTCCTGCCCGGCGGGCTGGTCACGGACCTCGTCCACCGGCTGCCGCCGTGGGCGACCCGGCGCCCGGTGTCGTACTCCCTCTTCCTCCAGCGCGGCCACGGCGGACTGCTCTGCGTGAACCAGGTGTACGGCGGGTGGGGCCGCTTCTCCAGCAGATTCCTGGAATCCCTGCCCCCGGCGGCGGCACGCGGGACGGCGGACGCGGTCCTCGGGGCGCTCGCGCCCGGCGCGCGGGTCGCCCAGCTCCGGCCGGTCAGCGGCTTCAACGCGAATCTGCACCCCCTCTTCGTACCGGAGGAGATCGGGCCCGACCGCTCGTACGCCTCGCTCGGCGCGGACGATGTGGAGCTGGTCCACGATGTGCGCGACGACGAGGTGCGGGTCCGGCTGAAGGCCACCGGCGAGCCCGTCGACGTGCTGTACGCGGGGGTGCTCGCTCCGCTGCTGCTCCCGCCCCGGCTCGCGCCGCTGCTCACCGACCACGCGCACGGCACCACCGACTTCAGCGCCCTGGCACCGCGCCGGATCAGCGCCGTGCCCGGCGGCGAACTGGTGCGCACCCCCCGGGTGCGCCACCGCCATCTGGTGCTGCGCCGGCGCCGGTGGGAACTGGCGGGCGGCAGCGTCGCCGCGCTCCGGGCGGAGCTGGCGGCCGAGGGCGGGGTCCCGGTGGCGGCGGTGGCCCGGTGGCGGGCCCTGGCCGGCCTCCCCGACCAGGTCTTTCTGCACGCCGCCCCGCCGCCCCGGGGCGAGCGGGTCACGGAGGACTTCCTGCACGCGCTGGACCTCCCCAAACCGCAGTTCGTCGATCTGGGCGACGCCCTCCATCTGCGCTCGCTGGGGAAGTGGCTGGCCCGGCACCCGGGCGGCGCGGTCCTGGAGGAGGCGCTGCCGGCGCCCGGCGCGGCGGGGGCGGGCCCGGCGGTCGAGCTGGTCGTGGAGACCTACCGCGCCGGACGGCCCCGGGTCCGCCGGAACGACGAATCGAGGGACCGGACATGACTGTTCGTCAGGAAGCGCCGCACGCGGCCGAGGACGCGCCGGTCACACCCGACGCACCGGTCGCGCCGGTCGCGCCGGTCGTACCGGTCGTACCGGTCGCGCCGGTCGCGCCGGTCGCACCGGACGCACCGGACGCACCGGACGCACCGGAAGAGGACCTGGGCGCGCCGGGGGGCGGGCCGGACGCACCGGACTCCCTGGACTCCCTCTGCCGGTGGCGGCTGCGCCCGGGGGTGGCGGCGACCGTGCTCGGGGAGGGGGTGCATCTGCGGGGCTGGATCACCAGTGTCTCGCTGGAGGGCAGCCCGGCGCTCCCCGCGCTGTGGGAGCAGTTGGCCGACGCCCTCGCGACGGACGGGGGTACGGCCCTGGCGGGCGCGGTACCCGCCGGTTCACGGCTCCGGGCGGCCCTGGTCCAGCTGATCGACCGGCTCCGTGAACACGACTTCCTCGTCGAGCGGGACATCCCCGGCGGACCGGCCGGACCGTGGCTCGGCACGGTCGCCGACCGGCCCGCCGAAGCGGCGGCGCTCCTCGCCCGGACCCGGACGCGGGTGCTCGGCCCCCACCCCGGGGGCGCGCTCGCCCGGGCCGCGGGACGGGCGCTGGAGCGGACCGGCGCCGGGGCGGAGCGGCTCCGGGAGCCCGGTCTGCCCGCCGGGCGGATTCTGCTGGTGGCGTCGGTGCCCGGCGGACCGGACCGGGCGGTGGCGGCGGAGGTGGTCGCGGGCTCCGGGTTCGTCACGCCCGTGGGCAGCCCGGCCCAGGCGCGGGCGGACGCGGAGGCGCTGGCCGAGCGGCTGGGACGGCGGGCGGCCACGGCCCCCGGCTCCGGGGAGCACCCGGCGCTGACCGCGCTGGTGGCCTCGGCGGCGGCGCAGCGGCTGCTGTGCGCCGCCGCGGGGCTGCGCGACCCGTCGGCCGAGGCCGGGGACGCCCGGCTGCTGCCGGGCCGGCCGGCGGTGCTCGTCGCGGCGGACCGGCCGCTGCGGGGCGAGTACCGGACCTGGCTGGGCCCCGCTCTGCTGGACGCCGACCGGGTGGCACCCGGTGCGGTCCCCGCCACCCTGGCCGACGCGCTCGCCCGGATTCCCGTGCTCGGCGACGCCGAGGTGGGGGTGGTGGACGCGCCGGACCCCGGCGCCCTGCCGCAACTGCCCGTCGCCCTGGTCCGGTGCGCGGCGCCGGGCGGCGCGCTGCTCTCCGGGGCGGCGCGGGCGGACCTCGCCCGGCTGGAGGCGGTGTGCCGCGCCGCCGAACTCCACCTCGGGGGCGAGCGGCCGGGCCCGGCCGTGGGGGTGAACCCGGAGCACGCCCGGGGGCGCGCGCTGCGGCGGGCGGTCCCCCTGGACGGCGGCCCCTTCGCTGTCGTCGGCGCGCCGGTGGACACGCTCCATCCGCAGGCCCGCCACTGGTGGTCGGTCCTGGTCCGGCGGCTCGGTGTGGACGCGGAGCTGGAGGTCTCCCGTACCGGCTCCGGCGCCGGTGTGTTCCGTGCCGTGGTGCGCGGGCGCGCGGCCGGGGTCGGCTCTGTTGCCGTCCTCGGGGCGGCGGTGGAGGCGACGGCGGACGACGCGGTGGCCTATGCGGCGCTGTCGGCGGTGGTGCGGGTACGGGCGGGCGGACCGGCGCGGGCGGAGGCGGGCACGCGGGCACTGCCCGGCGGGCGGGTACAGGAGCACCGGTATCTCGCCCTGCCCAGCGGCGCGGCGGCCGTGCTCGCCGCCGGTGCGGACCCGGCTCCCTGGGAGGACGGCGGCTGGACGGCGGTCTGGCTCGGGGAGACCGCCGGCCGGGAGCGGGCGTTCCAGCAGGCGCTGGCCGGACTGACCGGCGCGTCCCCGCGTCCCTGGGAGCCCGCCGGCGGCGCGTCCGCGCACGCGCACGCGCTCCGGTCCGCGCTGCGGCAGTGCGGGTTCTCGGTCCTGACCACGGAGCCCGCGTCCGGCCCCGATCCCGATGCCGGTCCCGGGCCCCGGCCCGGCTCCGACCTCGATCCCGACTCCGGCCCCGGCCCCGACCTCGATCCCGGCTCCGGCTCCGGCTCCGGCTCCGGCCCCACGGAAGGACTCCGATGACCTCAGCGGCTCCGCTGCGGGACGCCCTGGCCGAACGGCAGCCCGTGGTACTCGACGTGCCACAGGCCCTGCGTCTCACCGGGGGCGGCGCCGTCGTGGTGCTCGACGAGTGGAGTCTCGCCACGGCGGCGGAGCTGTCCCGCCACGCGCTGGGGCATCCGGTGACCCTCGTCCCGGTCCGCTGCGACGGAGCGCTCGCGGTGGTCGGGCCCGTGCTGCGGCCCGGCGCGCGGGGGTGTCTGTCGTGCGGCGAGTACCGGCGGCTCGCGACCATCGGCGGCCGGGTGCCCTGGCACAGCCCGGGGCTGCGGCTCACGGGCCGTCCGTCGCCCGCGTTCCTCGACGCGGTCGGTGTGCTGGCCACCGAGCTGCTCGCCACCGGGACCCCCGCCGCCCACGGGAGCGGCGCCCCCGACGGCTCCCGGGGCCAGGACCCGGACCCCGGCGCGGTCGTCCATGTCGTCCACAGCGGCCGGGCCACCTGGTCGACACACCTCCTCCGGCCCGTCGGGGGCTGTGCGGTGTGTCTGCCGCTGCCGCCCGACGGGCCGGAGGCCGCCGAGACCGCCATCGGCCCGGCCGCGCGCCGGGCACCGGGACCGGCGCACGATCCGGCGTCGCTGCGCGCGCCCAACGCCCGCACCCACACGGCCGGTCTGACGTCGGAGCTGCTGGACGAGCGGTTCGGGCCGGTCAACCAGCTCCTGCGCACCGAGGAGTCCGTCTCCAGCCTCACCAGCGCGTATGTCACCTACGGCCGCCCGCACGGGCGCGACGGCGGCTACGGCCGGAGCACCGACTTCGACAGCAGCGAGCGCGTCGCCCTGTTCGAGGCGGCCGAGCGGCTCGCGTCCATGAGCCCGATCGGGCGGCGGACGGTGCTCCGCGCCCCGTACGCCGAACTCGGGCCCGCGCGGGCGGTGGACCCGGTGCGGCTCGGGCTGCCCGATCCCGCCCACCACGGCCACCCGGCCTCCGCGACGGTCCCCTACACACCCGCACTGCCCCTGGACTGGGTGCACGGCTGGTCCCTGACCCGGGAACGGCCCCTGGCGGTGCCCGAGCACGTCGCCTACTGGGACCCGAGCCCCGGCCGGCCCCGTGTGGTGTACGAGTGCTCCAACGGCTGCGGTCTGGGCAACAGCCCGCAGGAGGCGGCGCTGTACGGCCTGTTCGAGGTCGCCGAGCGGGACGCGTTCCTGATGGCCTGGTACGCGCGCACCCCGCTGCGCCGGGTCGCCCCGCCCGCCGACGATCCGGAGGTGCTCCATCTGACCGACCGGGCGGCGCTGGCCGGCTACCGGATCACCCTGTTCGACGCCACCAACGACCTGGGGGTGCCCGTGGTGATCGCCGTCGCCCTCCACCGGGGCGAACCCGCCGCGGCGCCGCAGGCGTTCGTCGCCGCCGGAGGGCACCACGATCCGCGCTCGGCCATCCGCTCGGCCGTCTCCGAGGTCGTCACCAATGTGGTCAACGCCGTGCACCGGCACCGTGCCGAGCCGGGGCTCTACGACCGGCGGCGGCTGCTGACCCTGCTGGAGCGGCCCGAGCTGGTCACCACGCTCTCCGACCATGTGGCCGTGAACACCCTCCCCGAGGCGCGCTCCCGGCTGGACTTCCTCCACGGCGACGGGGCGGAGGCCGACTGGCGCGAGCTCTGGCCCGGTGCGCCCGCACCGGTGCCGGATCTCACCGCGCTCCTGGAACGAACGGTGGCCCGGCTGGCCGGGCTGGGGCTCGAGGTGGTCGTCGTCCCCCAGGACGAGCCCGGGGTGCGGGACCGGCTCGGGCTCAGCACCGTCAAGGTCGTCGTCCCCGGCTCGCTGCCCATGACCTTCGGGCATGTCAACCGGCGCACCCGCGGGCTCCCCCGGCTTCTGGAGGTGCCCTTCCGGCTGGGCCGGGCGGACCGGGTTCTCGGCCACGGCGAACTGTCGCCGCACCCGCACCCGTTCCCCTGACCCCGCCGCACCGCCCATACCTCCCTCCCCCACCCTCAGCACCCCGAGCGACCAGGACCTCATGTGACGGACACCCTCGATGTGACACCGGCGACCGGACCGACGGGCGCGGGCGGCTGGCTCAGCCTCCACTGTTTTCTGCGGTCGGCCCCCGAGGACACCGACGCCTTCCTCCACCGGGATCTGGCGCCGCTGCTCGACGGTCTCGTCGCCCGGGGCGGGGCCACCGGCTGGTTCTTCATCCGCTACGACGAGGGCGGACACCATCTGCGCGTCCGGGTGCGGGAGGCGGCGCCGGACGAGGCGGCGGCGCTGCCGGGGGCGCTGGCGCGCCTGGTGGGACGGCTGGCGGTCGTGGCCGGCGGGCCGGTCCCGGACGGGGAACCGCCGGGGCGGCACGGCGAGGTCCGCCGGGAGCCCTACGTCCCGGAGACCGGGCGGTACGGCGGACCGGCCGCCCTGCCGGTGGCGGAGGAGGTGTTCCTGCTCTCCAGCGGTGTGGCGGTGCGCGCCCTGGCCGGCGCTCCGCGCGGCAGCGCACGGCTCGCCCTCGCCGTCGATCTCGCGCACACCACGGCCCTCGCCCTGGGCATGGACCCGCTGACGGCGGCGCGGTGGCTGCGGCGGCACGCGGCCGGCTGGCGCTGGGCCGAGGAGGTGCCGCTGCTGGCACCCCAGCATGTCCACACCCGGGTCAACCAGGTGTACGCGCTCCAGCGCGAGGCCCTCGCGGGCCGCGCGGATTCGGTGCGGAGCGGGCTCGCCGACGGCACGGCTCCCGGCCCGCTGCTGGAGTGGCACCGGGGGGTCCGGGCCGCCGACGAGGCGGTACGGGCCTGCTCCCCCGCCGTGAACCGTCCCCTGGTGTGGGCCTCCCAGCTCCATATGCTCTTCAACCGGCTCGGCACGGCGCCCGACGAGGAGCGGGCCGTCTGCCTCCTGGCCGCGCGCACCCTTCTCGACGAGGGCGGGGAGACATCGTTCTTCCCGGCCGGGCACCTGTCGCCGGACCGGCGGTATCTGGAGCGGAGCAAGTTCCACATCGGGCGCGAGCAGGACTCGGCCGCCCGCGATCTGCCGCCCGCGCCCGCCGGGACCTCCCCCCGGGCGGAGCCGCTCCGGTCCGCCGGGCGGGCCCTCCCCCCGGAGCGGGCCCTCCCCGCCGATCCGCTCCCGGAGACGGGTCTGCGCACGGTGATGGCGGCCCGGGTCTCCCGGCGCGGCGCGCTGACGGGCCCGCTGGACGCGCGGACGCTCGGCACCCTGCTGTGGGGGGCGCACGCCTCCGGGCACACCTCGGTCCACCGGCACGCGGACGGGAGCGAACGGATCATGCGCCACCGCCCCTATCCGAGCCCGGGTGCCCTGTACGCCGCCGGTATCCGGCTGATCGCCCTGGATGTCGAGGGACTGGCCCCGGGCACCTACCACTGTCTGCCGGACCGGCGCTCCCTGCGGTTCATCGGCCCGGCGCCCGCCCGGGACGAGGTCGCCGCCCTCTCCTCGTATCTGTCCCGTCCGCCCGGCGACCCCGACGGCATCGCGCCGGAGGGACTCCCGCTGCTCCTCGGCCTGTACGTGGATCTGGGCCTGCTCCGCCGCCGCTACGGGCTGCGCGCCCTGCGCCTCGGTCTCCTGGAGGCGGGCCATCTGACGCAGTCCCTCCTGCTCGCGGCCACCGCCCTGGACCTCGCCTGCACCCCCCTCGGCGGCTTCCGCGACGACCTCGCGCACGAGGTGTTCGGGCTGGACGATCTGGACCGGCCCCTTCAGTACCTGCTGCCCATGGGCAGGCCGCCGACGGCCGGAATGACGGACACCGGATGACGGACACCGGGTCTCGCGGCTCCGACGCCGAACATCGCCCCCCTCACCCCTGATTCATCCCTTCCATCCGTAATCCACCACTAAGCGCATCTCCATCCCCCTTGGCCGTTTATGCGGTCGCCCGTTTGAGTGGTCGCCCCGACGCGGCGGGGTGAAGGGACGGCGGTGGGGGAGGTGGAGGGGGACAGGGAGGCCGGCTCGTCCGCCGGCCGACCGCAAAGGGACGTGGTGCGGATGCTCGGGACACATGCGGTGGTACTCGGCGGCGGCATGAGCGGGCTGATGGCGGCGCATGTGCTCGCGGGGCATTTCGAGCGGGTGACGCTGGTGGAGCGCGACGAGGGCGGGAGCCTCGATCCGCGGCGGGGCATCCCCCAGGGCTGGCATCCGCATGTTCTGGCACTGAAGGCCAATGATCTGCTGGAGCGCCTGTTCCCGGGAATCGGCGAGGAGTTCATCGCCGACGGCGGGCTCCGGGTGGGCATGCTGGACCAGCACCGCATCACCTACTACGGCCGCCGTCTGCGTCAGTCGCGGAGCGCCCTGGAGACGGTCTGGGCGAGCAGGCCGTTCCTGGAGGAGGGAATCCGCAAGCGGGTGGACGCCCACGCGCAGGTGTCCACCCGGTTCGGCTGGGAAGCGGTCAGGCCCATCGTCGATTCGCCCGGCCGGGTGTCGGGGGTGACGGTCGCGCGCGCCGACGGCGGGCAGACGGAGGATCTCGCGGCGGACCTGGTGGTGGACGCGACGGGCCGGGCCGGCCGGGCGCGGGCCTGGCTGGCGGAGATGGGGTACAAGGCACCGCCGGAGGACCGGATCGGGGTCAATCTGGGGTACGCGAGCCGACTGGTGGAGTGCGCGCCGGATGTCCTGGGCCACGACCGGGCGATTGTGGTGGGGCCCGAACTGAACCGTCCGCGCGGCTTCTACTTCACCGTCCAGGAGGCGGGACGGTGGACGATGACGGTCTTCGGCTACGGCGACCACCGTCCGAGTACCCAGCCCGAGCGCTTCATGGCCCAGGCGGAGGCCCTGGCCCCCGACGATGTGTGGCGGGCCATCCAGTCCGCGAAGGTCTCCCCCGAGGTGCACTCCTTCCAGGTTCCCAGGACGTTCCGGCGCCGGTACGACCGGCTGTCGCGTTTCCCCGAGGGATTCCTGGTGACCGGCGACGCCCTGGCGGTGCTCAATCCCCTCTACGGCACGGGGATCATGTCCGCCGCGGCGTACGCGCTGATCCTCGACAAGCGTCTGCGCAAGGGTCTCGACGGCATCCACCGGGGCTTCTTCCGGGACGCGGCGCGTGTGGTGGTGGGCCCGTGGTGGTTCTCGGGTCTCTCGGACTCCGCCCTCCCCGGCGTGGGAGGTCTCAGCGTGCCGGGCGCGGGGCTGGCCTCCTGGTATCTGCGCCGCGTGGTGGCGCTCGCGGAGCAGGACGCGGCGGTGGCGGCCGGCTTCGTCCGGATCGCCGGAGCGCTGGACAGTCCGCTGTCACTGGGGCGGCCGGCGGTGCTGGGCAAGGTGTTCCGGTCCCGGTCGAGTTGATCGCGGTGGCGCCGCACGGTGCCCGGCCCGGGCGCCGGGCACCGTGCGGCGCCACCGTCCGGGCCATGGCCGTGGCCGTGGCCGGCGAGCGGGCCGGCGCCCGGGCCGCGGACGTGGTGCGCGGGTCAGGGGGTGAAGCGGCCCAGCTCTCCGCGCAGGCGCTGGGCGCGGAGGACCAGTTCGAGTTCGAAGCGGCGGTCGGGGTCGTCGATCTCGTCGCCCCACAGCTCGCGGATCTGGCGGAGGCGGTAGCGGACGGTCTGGGGGTGGACGCCGAGGCGGCCCGCGACCTCGGGGGCGCCGCCGCGGGTCTCCAGCCAGGCGAGGAGGGTTTCGGCGAGGCGGCGGGCATGGGTCCGGCCGCACTCGGCGAGCGGGGCGAGGGTGCGGCGGGCCAGGTCGTCGATCAGTTCCTCGGGCTGGAGGAGCACCAGCGCCTCGGTGTGCTCGGTGCAGTGCAGCACCTCCCCGGCCGGGAGCAGCCCGCGCTCCATGAGGCGTACCGCGGCCTCGGCCCAGCGCAGTGACTTCGCGGCGTCGACCAGGGGCACCGGTGGCCCGATCGCGCCGGCCCAGCCGGTCATGGCGCGCCGCAGCAGTTCGGGGCGGCCCGCCGCGTCCGGGTCGGGCACGACCATACGGGGCTGTTCGGCCTCCATGTCCAGAAGGACACCCTGGCCCACGGCGGGGGCGACGGCCTGGCGGGCGGGGCGCAGCAGCACCCCGGCCGCGACCCTGGCGGGCAGCGGCCAGCCGATCCGGGCGGCGCGCTCCGCGAGGGCGGCGGCGATCTCGTGCGGGCCGGCGGCGGGGCGGCTGCGGTCCTCCACGAGGAGGAGTTCCATCAGCTCGCGCTGGAGCCGGAGGCGTTCACCGGCCTGCCGGGCGGCGGCCTCGGCATAGCCGCGCACCGACTGGTCGACCAGCCCGTCCAGATACTCGTATCCCGCGTCGACCAGTTCGTACATGGCCGGTGGCGGGATGTCGACGCGCTGGCCGATCTCGGCGAGGCGGCGCCAGGTGAGGCGGACACCGAGGCGGTAGATGGCCTGGAGCGAGTCGAGGCTGCGCCCGCCGATCCCCTCGCCCCGGCCGAAGTCCTGGAAGACCTCGGGGTGGACCCGCGGCCGGTCCTCCGCGGTCTCCAGATGCAGCACGAAGATCTCGATGGCGCGCCGGATGCCGATGAGGGACTTGGGTTCGCCGGAGTCGTCGAGGATGACCGGGACGTGCGGGTACTCGCGGCGGATCTCCCGCAGGATCTCCTCGGCCAGCGCGGGAGCCTCGGCCATGGCGAGCGCCGCGAACCGGCGCACCTGGCTGCGCGGTACGTCGTACCAGGCCGAACGGGCCCCGAGGGGCGGCACGGCGCGGTCCCCGCCGGTGACGGGGGCCGCCGCGCCCGGGGGGCCGAGGGCCGGGGTGGAGGAGGGCACGGTCAGCGCTCCCGGTCGGCCGTCTCGTAGGTGACCAGCGGGGTGTTGGGCTGGTCCGGGGTGGCGTCGAGCAGGGCCACGACACCGAGGGCGGCGCCCACGGCGAGGGCCGCGGCGGCCGCGGCGGTGAGTGCGGCGGCGAGCAGTCTGGGCATGCTGGGGGTCCAGCCTCTCCGGTCGAAAGGTCGTCCCCACCCTGGATGATCCACACGATCCGCGCCAGTGGCCACGGGCCCCTGGTTCGGGCCTCCCGTGGTGGCGCACACCGGCCCCGACCGGCTGGGGCCCAGTGTCGGCAATGCATTGACACCTAGTCAAGGGTGCGCCTACGGTTCCCGGCCCATACCGCGGCTGCACTTTCCCCGCCCGCGCGACTACGTTCCGTCACCTTGTGACCGCGACTCCCCGACCCCGTGTCGAGCCGCCCCGAACCCTCCTGGAGTGCCCGGATGCGACGCACCACCTCACCCGTCCCGCTCGTTCTGCTGGGCGCCGGCACCTTTCTGCTGGTGCTGGCCGCGATGCTCGCCTGGTATGTCGAGCCGCGCGCCCAGCGCACCCCGATCGACACCGATGTGACCACGGTCTTCACTGGTCAGGGAAGCTATTTCGACACCGGCAGGGTCAAGACCGTCGACGAGGCGGAGCTGACCATCACCCGCAAGGTCCGCGGCGACGTGGCCGACAGCGAGGAGAGCGGCCGGGCCATCTGGGACGTGTCCACGAGTGTCGACACGAACGACACCCTGCCCGCGTCCGATCCCCACGACTCGTTCCAGTGGACCGTGGAACGCTGGGTGACCGACCGTGAGACCAACGCCCCCGTGCACTGCTGCGGGGAGAGTCCGCGATTCGACGGCGAGGCGTACCTGAAGTTCCCGTTCAACGTGGAGAAGCGTCCGTACCGCTGGTGGGACAGCACGCTGGGCGCCACCGTGGAGCTCCGGTTCAAGGAGCGGACGAAGGTCCAGGGCCATGAGGGCTATCTGTTCACCGGCACGGTCGACCCGGTCAAAACCGGGACGCGGCAGGTGCCGGGGGTGCTCGTCGGCCGGCCGGAGCGCGGCCAGGTGCTCGCCGAGGAGTGGTACGCCAACCACGGCATCGAGCTGGTCGCGGACCAGCGGACCGGGCGGATTCTCCTCGCGGCGATCGGGCCGAGGAAGACGCTGCGGGCGCCCGGGGCCGACTCCGCCGAGAACGAGGTGGTGCTGCTGGAGAGCGAGCGCATCGCGTTCACCGAGGAGACGCAGAGGAAGCAGGTCGAGCTGGCGAGGGCCGACAACCGCAAGCTCCAGTTGGTGGGGGTGACGGGGCCCGTGGGAGCGGGCGCGCTGGGGCTGCTGCTGGCCGTGGCGGGCTCGGTCATGGTGTTCCGGAGGCGTCCCGAGGACCCCGCCGGGGTCCCGGCTCCGGTCCGGGTGCCGGAACACTCCACCCGGTGATGAGGTACGGCCGGTAACAGGTGCGCAATTTGTCACCTCGGTGAGTAGCCGCGGCGAACCACTGGGCGAAAACTGTCCATCCCACCCACCCGAACACACCATCCGTGCATGACCCCAGCACATCCGAGCGGCCCCGGCACCCTCCGGGGCGGCCCGCATCCGGCCGGACCCCGCCGGAACCGCGCGCGACGGCAGTCGCTCCCCGGCGCGGTTCCGGACCCGGCCACCGCACGAACCACCGCGCCGCCGGCACTCCGTACCGCCGTGCACCTCCCTCGTACCACCGCACGGTTCCGCACCCTGAGACGAGTCGGAGCACCCATGCCCCAGCACGTGCACGCTTCGCTGCGCGCGGCCGGTCCCCGGCCCGCCCAGCCCCCCGCGGCGCCGCCCGCCGAGCCGCGCCGCATTGTGTTCCTCTCCCGTCGCGACCTCGGGAATCCCGCCGCCGGCGGTTCCGAGATCCTGGTCGACCGGCTGGCCGGCGGGCTCACCCGCCTCGGCCATCAGGTCACCCTCGTCTGCGGTGGACCGGCGGCCCGCCGTGACTACCGCGTGGTGTCGGCGGGCGGCGACCTCGGTCACTTCCTGCGGGCCCGCGGTGCCCTGGCCCAGCGGGTCGGCGCGTGCGACCTGCTGGTCGAGGTGTGCAACGGCATGCCCTATCTGACACCGCTGTGGCACAGCGGTCCGACGCTCTGTCTGGTCAACCACGTCCACACCGACCTGTGGGACATGCGCTTCGGCGGCCGTGCCCTCGCGCCCGCCGGGCGGCTGGGGCGCCGGCTGGAGCACTGGGCCCTGAAGGAGGCACAGCGGCGGAATCTGATGGTCGCGGTGTCCCCGTCCACGGCCGGGGCGCTGCGCGGGATCGGAGTCGACCAGGACCGGATACGCGTGGTGCACAACGGTGTCGAGGAGCCCGGGCCCCGGCATCCGCGCTCGCCCCGGCCGCTGTTCGTGGCGCTGGGCCGGCTCGTGGAGTACAAGCGGATCGATCTGCTGCTGCGGCTGTGGGAACGGGTGCGGCCGGTGACCGGCGGCCGGCTCGTCATCGTCGGGGACGGTCCGGAACGGGCCCGGCTGGAGCGGCTCGCGGGCGCCGGTGTGGAGTTCGCGGGCCATGTCACGGAGGCGGAGAAGCACCGGCTGCTCTGCGCCGCCTGGCTGCTGGTGCATCCGTCGGCCGTGGAGGGGTGGGGTCTGGTGGTCACGGAGGCCGCCATCCGGTCGACTCCGGCGGTCGGCTTCGACGTGCCGGGGCTGCGGGACTCGGTGGACGACGGGGTGACCGGGGTGCTGGCCCGGGGCGAGAGTTCGTTCGCCGCCGCCTGGTGCTCGCTGGCGCTCAGCGAGGAGCGCCGGACGGCGATGGGGCGGGCCGCGCGCGAGGCGGCGGCCGGGTACACCTGGGCCAGTACGGTACGGGCGTTCCGCGAGGTCGCCGTGGAGGCGGCCGCCCAGGGCCGGGACCGGGGCCACTCCCCCGGCGGAGACCGGGCCCGCGCCCCGGGCGGGGGCGGCTCCCCCGGCGGAGACCGGGCCCGTCTGTCCACGGTGCCCGAGCCGGGCGCTCCCCCGCCGGGCGCCGTCCCGCCCCTTCCCACCACCACCGCCGGCCGGCCGGGCGGCCGGCGGACCGAACCCCGGGAGAGTCCGCGACCCGCGCGGACCGCCGCGCGCTCCCGGCGGAAGTGAGGATCGATGCCAGCCCCCGCTCCAGGTGTCCGCGCCACCGCGGGCACCCCCGGTGTCCCGCGGACCGACGGCCGCCGCGCGTCACCGAAAGACCCCTCCTTCCGGCGTTCGCTGGCCCTGTTCCGGGCCTTCATGCGGGAACAGGACGACCCCCGGGCGTGCTACACACTGCTGGCCCGGGACGCCGCCGACCAGGTCGAGGCGTACGGCGGGCCGGTCCGCGGGCGTACCGTCGTCGACATCGGCGGCGGGGGCGGGAACTTCACCGAGGAGTTCCGCCGGCGCGGGGCGCACAGCTTCCTCTTCGAGCCGGACGCGCGGGAGCTGGGGCCGAAGCCGCCCGAGGGGGCGGTCGTCGCGGACGGCTATCTGCTGCCGCTCGCGGACGGTTCGGCCGATGTGTGCTTCTCCTCCAACGTCCTGGAGCATGTGGACGATCCCGAGACCTTCCTCAGTGAGATGATCCGCGTCACCCGCCCCGGCGGCCTGATCTATGTCTCGTTCACCAACTGGCTCTCCCCCTGGGGCGGTCACGAGTGGGCGCCCTGGCACTATCTGGGCGCCGCGCGGGCTCGGGCCCGCTACGAGCGGCGCACCGGCCGTCCCGCCAAGCACGTCCTCGGCGAGAACCTCTTCGCCGTGCACATCGGTCCCACCCTGCGCCAGGTACGGGCCAGGACCGACATCACCGTGGTCCGCGCCCGCTCCCGCTACTGGCCGTTCCTGGCCGCCGCGGTCACCCGGGTGCCCGGCCTGCGTGAGTTCGCTACCTGGAATCTCCTCCTCATTCTTCGGCGGTGTCCATGACCAGTACGGCCCCAGCGGCCCAGGCTCCCCCTCCGGCGGCCGTCCGGACCACCGGCACGGCCCAGGACCCTCCCGAGGGGCCACGGTCGCGGCGATGGCTCCTGGCGTTCTGGGCCGTGGTGTTCGTGCTCTTCCTGGCGGTGTCGCCGGGGCGCATGACGTTCGAGACCAAGCTCGGTGTCACCACCGATCCCTGGCGGTTCATGGCCGACCTCGGGACGCTGTGGCGGGACACCGGCGGTTTCGGCGGGCTCACCAACCAGTACATCGGGTACGCGTTCCCGATGCTGCCCTTCCACGGCCTCGCCGATCTGCTCCAGGTGCCGGTGTGGCTGGCGGAGCGGCTGTGGCTGTCGCTGGTGGTGACCACCGCGTTCTGGGGGGCGCTGCGGCTGGCCGAGCGCCTGGCCGTCGGCACCCGTTCGACACGGCTGCTCGGCGCGGTGGCGTACGCGCTGTGGCCGACGTTCACCATCGTCGTCGGCTCCACTTCGGCCGCCGCCCTGCCCGGCGCGCTGCTGCCGTGGGTGCTGCTGCCGCTCACCGACGACCGGTACAGCGCGCGGGTCGCGGCGCTGCGCTCCGCCCTGCTGATCCCCTTCATGGGCGGGGTCAACGCGGCGTCCACCCTGGCGTCCCTGCTGCCGGTGGGGCTGTATCTGCTGTCCCGGCCGAACGGTCCGCGGAAGCTGAGGCTCATTCTGTGGTGGGTGCCGGGGGTCCTGCTGGCGACGCTGTGGTGGGTGATCCCGCTGCTGCTCCTCGCCGTGTACGGGGAGAACTTCCTTCCGTACATCGAGACATCCCAGGTCACCACGGACACGATGGCGGCGACGGAGACCCTGCGGGGCGCCGGCAACTGGGTGGCGTATCTGAACTTCGGTGAGGCGTGGCTGCCCGCCGGGTGGAGTGTCGCGGCGTCGGTCCCGGTCGTCGTGGGTTCGGCGCTGGCCGCCGCGCTGGGGCTCGCCGGGCTCGCCCGGCGGGATCTGCCCGAGCGCCGCTGGCTGGTGCTGACCGTGCTGACGGTCGCGCTGCTCACCCTCGCCGGGTACGCGGGGAAGTTCGGCGCGCCGTTCGCGGGGCCCGTGCGGGATCTGCTGGACGGGCCGCTGGTGCCGTTCCGGAACATCTACAAGTTCCAGCCGGGTCTCGCGCTCGCGCTGGTGCTCGGGCTCGTCCATCTCACCGCCGTCGCGGTGCGGGAGCGCGGGGCGCGGCCGGGGCACGGGGTGCGGTGGGGCCGGCGGTACGCCCCGCTGATCGCGGCGCTGCTGGTGCTGCCCGGGCTCGCCCTGCCGTATGTCAACGGCGCCATTCTCCAGCCGGGTTCGTTCACCAGGCTGCCCACGCACTGGGAGTCCACGGCCGACTGGCTGGAGGAGCACTCGCCGGACAGCCGGGCCCTGGTGGTCCCGGCGACCGCGCACGGCATCTACACCTGGGGCTCGCCCATCGACCAGCCCCTCGACGTGCTCGCCGACTCCCCCTGGGCCCAGCGCGACTATGTGCCGTTCGGTACGGCCGGCAACCGGCGCGCCCTGGACGCCGTGGAGCAGGCCCTCCTCACCGGCGCCGCGATACCGGGGCTGCGGGACTATCTGGGCCGGGCGGGGCTGCACTATGTGGTGGTCCGCAACGACCTGGACCCGGACCAGATCGGCTATGTGCCGACCCCGACCGTGAAGCGGGCGCTGGAGCAGTCCGGCTACCAGCGGGTCAAGGGCATCGGTCCCGTCATGACCGGGGGGCGCATCGCGGACGACACCCCCCTCCAGGTCGAGGGGCTGTACCCGAGGCAGCGGGCGGTGGAGATCTTCGCGCCGGGCGGGGGCACCCCGCCGCCCGGCCGGGCCGCGATCCACGCCGCCGCCGACACCGCCGTGGTCTCCGGCGGACCGGAGTCGCTGCTGCCGCTCGCCGCCGACCCGGCGCTGCGCGGCCGGCCCGCCGTGCTGACCGGGGACGAGCACCCCGGCGTCGACCGGCCGGCGCTCCAGGTCACCGGTGACGGGCTGCGGCGCGCCGACACCCGGTTCGGCCTGGTGAACACCAACACCTCGTACACGTACACCGAGGACGAGCGCAATCACCCCGACAGCGCGCAGGCAGCCGGGGAGGCGCCGCACCAGATCCTGCCGACGAAGGGCATCGAGCGACAGACGGTGGCCGAGCTGCGCGGGGCGCGCGAGGTGACGGCGTCCTCCAGCGGCAACTGGCTGTTCCACCTCCCGCAGTACGATCCGGTGAACGCCTTCGACGGCGACCCCGGCACGGCGTGGGCCGAGGGAGCGCACGACAGCGCGAAGGGGCAGTGGCTGCGGATCGCGTTCGACGGGAAGAAGCGGATGCCGTCGTCGCTGGAGGTGACCCCGCTCCCCCAGGACGGGGTGCGGTCCGCCGCGACGCGGGTGAAGGTGGAGACCGAGCAGGGCAGCGCGGTCAGTCCGCTGGCGACCGGCGGGAAGACCCAGGAGATCACGTCGCCGGCGGGTGGGACGAGGTGGCTGAAGCTCACCATCCTGGACGTGGAGACCGGGCGGCCCGGGCTGATCGGTGCCGGGTTCTCCGAGATCTCGATTCCCGGTGTCACGGTGACCCGGATGCTGAAGCTGCCCGCTGACGGGGCGGGTTCGGACGCGGCGGCCGACATGGTGTCGCTGCACCGGTCGGCCGACCCGGGCGGGCTCTCCCCGGCCGGCACGGAGTCGGGGCTGCACCGCTCCTTCGCCACCGACACGGCCGGAGCGCGGAACATCGAGGTCAGCGCGGTGCCGGTGCCCGGCGCCGAGCTGGACCGGCTGCTGTACCGGGTGGCGCCCGAGCAGGCGGGGCGGATCGTCGCCACAGCCGGCTCCACGGCCAGGCTCGGCGCCGGGCTGTCGGCACGGAATCTGACCGACGGCGATCTGACGACCGCCTGGATCGCGGGGAACAAGCCGGTGATCCATCTGAGCTGGTCCGGCCGGAAGTCCGTGGACTCGCTGGTGCTGGCCGGCGCGGGCGGGCTCTCGGCCCGGCCCACGAAGATCGAGATCAGCTCCCCGCACGGCGCCGCGATCGCGGACGTCGACGACAACGGCTGGGCCCGCTTCGAGCCGATCACCACGGACCGGCTCGACATCACCGTCACCAGGACCGCGCCGGTGACCCTGCACAACCCGCTCGCCGGCGACGATCTCCAGCTCCCCGTGGGCCTCACGGAGCTGCATGTCCCGGCGCTCGCGGACCATCGCACGAAGCAGCCGGCCGGGGACCGTCCGTTCACCCTGAAGTGCGGCGAGGGCCCGGACCTGGCCATCGACGGAACCCTGCACGCGACCGGCGCCAAGGGCACCGTCAGGGACCTGGTCGAGCGGCGTCCCGTCGAGGTGACGCTCTGCCAGCGGGGCAAGGAGCGGCCGACGATGGACCTCGGCGCGGGCACCCATGTGGTGGAGGCCGGGGACGCGGGTCCGCTGGCGATCACCGGGGTGACCCTCACCCGGGGCGAACCGGCGGCGGCAGCCTCCGGCAGCCGGCGGCTCACCGTCGGCGACTGGTCCCCCGACCGCCGTGAGGTGACAGTCGGCCCGGGTGCCACCGCGTATCTGACGACGTACGAGAACGTCAACGACGGCTGGAAGGCCACGCTGAACGGTGAGGAGCTGTCGCCGCTCCGGCTCGACGGCTGGCAGCAGGGCTTCGAGATCCCGGAGGGCGAGGGCGGCGTGGTCAAGCTGTCGTACGAACCCTCCCGGGTGTACGGCATCGGGCTGATCGCCGGTGGTCTCGCCCTGCTGGCGCTGATCGGCCTGACGCTGTTCCGCAGGCGCGAGGAGAACCCCGAGCACGCGGACGGGACCGCCCCGGCGGTGCCGAACGGGCCCGGGACGGTCCTCGGGGTGGTGGCGCTGACCCTGGTGGCCGTGGTGGTCGCGGGCTGGCTCGCGCTGCTGGTCCCGGCGCTCGCGCTGGTCGCTCTCCGGCGTCACGCGCTGCTGGTGCCGATCGCGTTCGCCGCGATGGCGGGGGCGGGGATCGCCGCGGCCACCGGGGCCGGGGAGGCTCCGGCCGCCGGGGAGGGCGCGTTCGGGTACACGGCCCAGCTCCTGGCGTTCATCGCGCTGTTCGCCGCCCTGGTGACGGTGACGGGGTCCGCACGGCGCGGCGGGCGGGTACGGACGGTCGCGTCCGGCCCCGGGTCCGAAGCCGGTGCCGGGTCCGATGCGGGGTCCGATGCCGATGCGGGTGCCGGGTCCGATGCCGGGTCCGGTGCCGGGTCCGGTGCCGGGCGGGGCTTCCGGTTCCGCTTCGGGGCGGGCCGGGGCAGGGCGTCCGGCCCGGACACCCGGCAGACCGCCGGGCCCCCGGCGGACGCCGCCGCTCCCGCGAGCCCGGCGGGTCCCGCGGCTCCCGGCGCCCCCGGAGGTGGCGGGCGGTGACCGCTGTGGATGGTCCCGCGCGCCCGGTGCGGGCCGGGCGGCCCGCCCTCGTGCCGTTCCCCGTGGTCGACGAGATCACCCGGCACTGTCTCCGGGAGGAGGAGCCCGAGACCATCCACATCGAGATCCGGCTGCCGGGGCGGCCCGACCCGGCGCGGCTGCGGCGGGCGTTCACCGGGGCGCTGGACCGCCACCCCCGCGCCCAGGTGCGGCAGGCACCGGGCCCCTGGTACCGGCGCCGCTACTTCTGGGAGCCGACCGGGGAGCCGGAGCCGGGCCTGGAGGTGGTGACGGCTCCGGCGCCGGGGCCCTCGGCGCTGGAGCGGGCCAGGGAACGCTGTCTGGCCTCGGCTCCCCCGCTGTCGGTGTCCCCGCCCGTCCGCCTCGACATCGTCGCGGACCCCGAACGGCCGGGCGGTACGGCCCTGTTCCTCACCGCCAACCACACCGCGCTGGACGCCCCCGCGTGTCTGCGGGTCCTGGCCACGGCCGCCGAGCTGTACGGCGGCCGGGACAGCACCCCGGCGGCGCCCCCGGTCCGTACCGCCCCCGGCGGCCGGGGCGCGCCGGCGGCGGGGCCGTCCCCGTGGACACCGTCGGCCCGGGTGGCGCGCGGCACCCCGTCCGGCCCTCCGGGCAATGGCGTGCTGGTGGCCGGCCTGGCCGTACCGCGCCGCCCGCCGGGCGCCGCGTACACCGTGAACGACCAGCTCATGGTCGCCACCGCGCTGATGATCGCGCGGTGGAACCGGGAGCGCGGCGCCCCGCCGCGCCCGGTGCGGATCACGATGCCGGTGGACGACCGGCCGCGCGGCCCCGGCATGCCCATCGGGAACGGCACCCGGCTCGTCGACGTCCCCTTCACCGTGGCCGAACTGGCGTCCGGCGCGCGGGGCGCCGCCACCGGGGACGCGGAGGCCATGGGTGCGCTGCTGCGCCGGACCGCCGACCGCACCCGCGCCCTCAAGTCCGTGCCCCGGCCGCAGCTCGGGCACGGGGCGGCCCTGCTGACGGCACCGGTGGTGCCGGTGGCATGGCGGGCCGCCGCGGTCCGCGGTCTGCGGCGGGCGGCCGGCCCGTGGTCGTCGACGGCGCTGCTGAGCAATATCGGACGCGTTCCCTACGCCCTGGACTTCGGCGACGCGGGCCGCGCGGACGCCGTGTGGTTCTCCGCGCCCGCGCGGATGCCCCGGGGGCTCAGTGTGACGACGGCGTCCACCGCCGGGCGGCTGCATCTCGTGCTGCGCTGGTCGAGGACGCTGCTCGCCCGGCGGGACGGGGCGAGGCTGCTGGAGCTGTTCGAGCGGTGTCTGGCCGCGACGGAGACCGCCCCGGCCGGGAACGGCGGGGCGGCGGAAGGGGGTACGGGATGACGGCGACCGCCCGGTCGAGCGCGGACCCGAGCACGGACCCGGACACGGGCCCGGGGGCGGACACGGACACCCGGCCCCCGGGCGCGGGCGGCGGTGACGCGCCCCGGGGGCTCCGGGAGTTCTACGAGAATCCCGCCGTGCCCGTCGCGTCCGGGGACGCCCGCACACTGCGGCAGGCCCGGATGCTCGCCGCCGCGCTCGGCCCCGCCGCCGCGCGGCCCGCCGTCGTCCTCGACGTCGGCTGCGGTGACGGCACGGCGGCGGCCACGGCGGCGCCACTGCTCGCCGGACACCGGATCGTCGGCGTGGACTGGTCGCAGGACGCCCTGCGCCGGGCGCGGACCCGGCTCCCCGATGTGGTGCGCGGCGAACTCGGCACCGGGCGGCTGCCGTTCCGGTCCGGTGCGGTGGACGCCGTGCTGTTCAGCGAGGTCATCGAGCATCTGGTGGACCCGGACAGCGCGCTGGACGAGCTGCGGCGCGTACTGCGCCCCGGCGGTCATCTGATGCTGTCCACCCCGAACCTGGCCGCCTGGTACAACCGGGCCCTGCTGCTCGCCGGGGTCCAGCCCGTCTTCTCCGAGGTCAGTCTGCGCGGTATCCACGGCCGTCCCGGCAGCGAGGTCGTCGGCCATCTGCGGCTCTGCACGGCCCGCGCGCTGCGGGAGCTCGTGGCCGCGTCCGGCTTCGAGGTGGTCCGGGTGGCGGGGGCGCCCTTCCACGGGGTGCCGCGCCCGATGCGGCCCCTGGACCGGCTGGCGTGCGCGGCCCCCTCGCTCTCCTCGATCCTGCTGCTGCACGCGCGGAGGAGGTAGGACGTGCGGTGCGGGAGCCCCCTGCCGCGAGCCGCACCCGGGCAGGGCCGCACCCGCCCGCCTCACGTGACCGATCCGCCCGCCGTCCGCCGCCGGTCACGCATCGCCCCCGACCAGAACCGCCCAGGAGCCGACCGCCCATGAACCCCGATGACCCGCTGCTGCGCATCCTCGTCTGCCCGCTCGACAAGGGCCCGCTGCGGCTCGTGCGGTCCGGCGCCGCCCCGGCCGCCGACCCCGCCGACCCCTCCGGCTACGGCTCCGGGGACGCGCTCTACAACCCCCGGCTGCGGCGGCTGTACCCCATCGTGGACGGTGTCCCGAGGTTGCTGCCGGCCTCCGGGGCGCCGGTGTCCGACGAGGAGCACGAGCGGCTGACCCGGTAGGCGGGCGCGCCGCGCCGCCCCCGGCGCGCCGGGGCCGGGACCGGTGGGGCTGGTTCACCGCAGGGCGTCGTTGGTGCGGGCGGTCCGGATCACCAGGGCGGCGAGCAGGGCGCAGGCGCCGCCGAGCCACAGCACGCTCCGGAAGGAGAGGGTGTCCACGATGACGCCGCCGGCCAGCGCGCCGAGGCCGATCGACAGATTGAACACCGCCACCCACAGCGAGGAGGCCGCCTCCACCGCCTGCGGGGCGGACTTGATCATCCAGGTCTGGAGGCCGACGGACACACCGCCGTAGGCCAGGCCCCAGACGGCCAGCAGAAGGGCGCCGCCGACCCCGGTCCTCCCCAGCAGCAGGAAGAGCGGCATCGCGACCGCCAGGGCCACGGACGTGATCAGCACGCTCCGGTACACCTGGCGGGAGAGCGCCGCGCCCGCGGCGAAGTTGCCGATCATCCCGGCCACACCGAACCCGAAGAGCAGCGGACCGACGTAGCGCTCGTCGATCCCCGACAGCCTCTGGAGCACCGGGCTGACGAAGGTGTAGGCGGCGAAGTGGCCGAACACGATGAGCACCGTCGCGATGATGCCGACGCGCACACCCGGGTTGCGGAACTGTTCCATCAGCAGCCCCGGCCGGATCGCCCGGGAGGAGGCCAGCCCCGGCAGCACCGCCAGCAGGGCGGCCAGGGTGACCAGTGCCAGGGCGCTCAGCGAGGCGAAGGCGACGCGCCAGCCGGTGAGATCACCGAGCAGGGTGCCGAGCGGGACGCCGAACACATTCGCCGCTCCGACGCCGCCGAAGATGACCGCCGTGGCCCGGGGCACGTCCTTGGGGGCGACGAGCCGGACGGCCAGGCCGCTGGCGACCGCCCAGAAGCCGCCGATCGCGACACCGACCAGCACCCGGGAGCCCACCAGCACGGCGTAGTTCGGCGCCAGGGCGGTGACCAGGTTGGAGACGGTCATCAGGGTCATCAGTCCGAGCAGCAGGAGGCGCCGGTCCATCGACCCGACGAGCATCGGCACCAGCGGCGCGGATAACGCGGCGACGATGCTGGGCACCGTCACCATCAGCCCCGCCGTCCCCTCGGAGACCGACAGCGCGGACCCCACGGAGGTCAGCAGACCGATCGGCAGCTGCTCGGCAGTCACCAGCAGGAAGGTGCCCAGAGCCACCGCGGAGACCGCCGTCCAGCGGCTCCTCTCCGGGATCTGCGGTCCCCGCGTCCGGGCGGGGGTCTGTTCTGCGGTCGTCAACGGAGTCTCCCTCAGCCATTCGGGAGCGATCGCTCCCATACTGAGGACGGTAGTATGGGAGCGATCGCTCCGCAAGGTGGGAAGGGTGAACACATGGCACGCCCGAGGAAGTTCGACGAGACGGAAGCGGTCACCTCGGCGACCGGACTGTTCTGGCGGCGCGGCTACCACGCCACCTCGGTGCGCGACCTGGGCGACCGGCTCGGGCTCACGCCCAGCAGCCTCTACCGGACGTTCACCGACAAGCACACCCTGTTCCTGCGGGCGCTGGACCACTACCGGGCCACCGAATCGGCCCGGGCCCGGCAGCGGCTGGACGTGTCGGACCGCCCGGTCCGGGAGGTGCTCGGGGAGTGGATGCTGTGGCTGGTCACCTGCCCGCCCGGCGGAGAGTCCGGCCTCGGCTGCCTCGTGGTCAACACCGCCACCGAGCTGGGCACCACCGACGAGACGGCCCGTCAGCGGACCGAGGCCGCGTTCGAGGTCACGCGGCAGGCGCTGCGCTCGGCACTGGCCGAGGGCCGCGACCGGGGCGAACTCTCCGACGGCCTCGACATCGACGGCGCCGTCGAGCTGCTCTTCACCACGGTGCTCGGCCTGCGGGTACGGGAGCGGGCCGGCCACGCGCCCGAGCACCTGGCCACCGCGATCGACCGGGCGCTCCTGACCCTGGGCCCGGCGCCGGCCGGACCCGCCTGAGGAGACCGGCGCCGGCCGATCCCGGCCGGGACACCGGCGGAACCGGCCCGGCGGCGGCGCGCGCTACCGTCGCGGGGTGATGAAGGTGCCATTCACCACATACCCGTCCAGCCCATGCAGTTCGCCGTAGGCGATCAGATCGCTGCTGTGGTTGATGAACCCGCGCCCCGAGTAGTTGAGCGAGGTGTTGCAGAGAACGCTGAATCCGGTCAGTTCACCGAAGGTGGTCAGCAGGGCGGCCATTCCCGGGTTCGCCTCCGGGTCGACGGTCTGGGTGCGAGCCGTTCCGTCGACATGGGTCACCGCCCGCAGCTCGCCCGACTCGACCCGGCTGAAGTACAGCATGTAGGGATCGGGGCCCCCGCCGCCGAACCAGCGGCCCGCGTCCCGCTCCAGGCAGATCGGGGCGATGGGGCGGTAGCTCTCGCGCTGCTTGATCTTGTTGAGCCTGACGGTCGTCTCCTCGGTGAAGGGAGCGGCGAGGATCGACCGGTTCCCGAGCGCACGGGGGCCGATCTCCCAGCGGCCCTGTGCCCAGCCGATGATGTTGCCGTCGCGGAGATAGCGGGCGATCTCGCCGTAGTCCACCGGGCGCGTCTCGTACCGCTGCGGGTCGAACTCCAGGTCCTCGACGAACTCGCCCCCCGCGTAGACGTCCCAGTCCAGGTCGGCCGAGCCGGTGTAGAAGTGCTGGGCGTCGATGGCGGTCCCGATCGCGGAGCCGCTGTCGTTCGGGCACGGCGGGACGAAGACCGCGGGGAAGAGCCCGCACTCGCGCCAGCGGCGGTTCCACTCGCAGTTGAGTCCGCAGCCCCCCGAGATGAGCAGCGGGAGGCCCTCCGTCAAGTGCTCCCGGGCGTAGGCGTGGAACCGGTCGAAGATGGCGTCCGACAGGCGGGCGGCGAAGCTCTTGTACGCGTCCGTCTCCACGCCGATGTTGTGGAAGGGGGAATCGGTCATCCGGTCCTTGAGCCCGCCGGTGATGACATTCCTCTGGCCGAGGATGATGTCGATGACTTCCTGTTCCTCCCGGGTGGCCGCCCGGTCCCCGGCGAATCCGGCCAGGGCCATCTGCTTGCCCGCGTCCTGGAATCGGACGAATTCCTGGTGCGGGCTGAAGCCGGGGTCCGCCAGCGCGAAGCCGTAGGAGTACTTGTTCCCGGGGTGGTTGAGCACCTCCCGGAGATGGGTCACCCTCCCGTGTTCGTCGATGCGGTAGAACGAGCCGATGTTCCCCTCCCAGACCAGGCTGTAGAAGGGCTGGTCCCGGCGGAAGGCCGACATTCCATAGGACGTCATGATGTGGGAGCGTTCGTGCGTGGAGGAGAAGACGCGCACGTTCTTGCCGAAGAACCGGCCGGCCTCGTCCGAGATCGCGGATTCGCCCACACCGAAATACCCGGCACGCGAGGGCTGGTCGGTGGCCTGGGTTCCCTTGATCCAGCCGCTCATGGCGACGACGTCCGGCTGTGCGCCCAGCCGGTCCGCCGCCACGGCGAACACCTCGGCGGTCAGACCGCTGTAGCGGAGGAAGGAGTCCTTCTCCGCCTCCAGGGAGAAGAGCAACCTGCCGTCCTCGACGGCTGCGATCGCCCCGTCATGGCCTTCCTTGAGCGAGAGAATCAGCATGATGGTCCCTTTCTCTGGGGAATTCCGACCGGACAGTGGGACGCCGGGACGCTCATCGGGTTCAGCCCGGTCCGGCGCGGCCGGCTGTGCCGCTCCCGGGGGCCGCGCCGCCCGGCCCGGCCGAGAGGGCCTCCAGGGCGAGCCGGTGCAACCGCGGGTTGGCACTGAGGGCGCCGGTGCCGCTCCGGGGCGAGGCGCCCAGAAGATCGGTGCAGACACCACCGGCCTCCTCCACGAGGATCTGGACAGCGGTGATGTCCCAGGGGTTCACCACCGGTTCGGCCGCGATGTCGAGGGTTCCCTCGGCGACCATGCAGTGCTGGAGGAAGTCCCCGAAGGCACGGTCCTCCCAGCACGCCTCGGCCAGGCGCAGATACGCCGCGCGCGAGTGGAAGACGTCCCAGGTGCGTGTGCTGGTGGTGGACAGATAGGCGTGGGCGAGGGTGGAGTTGCCGGAGACCCGCAGGGGCAGAGGGGCGCTGCCGGCCGGGCCGCGCCGCAGCCACGCGCCCTGTCCGGCCGCCGCCCACCAGCGGCTGTGCAGGGCGGGCGCGCTGATCACACCGACGGTGGGCCGGCCGTCCTCCAGCAGGGCGATCAGGGTGGCCCAGACCGGCACCCCGCGCAGAAAGTTCTTGGTGCCGTCGACGGGGTCGACCATCCAGGTGCGCCCTGCCGTGACGGAACCACCGGTCTCCTCCCCGGCGAAGGCGTCGTCCGGGCGGGCGGAGCCGAGGGCCTCGCGCACGGCCTTCTCGACGGCGGTGTCCGCGTCGGTGACGGGGGTACGGTCCGGTTTCTCCCGGATCTCCAGGTCGCGGGCCTGGAAGCGGCGGCTGGTGATGCCGTCCGCGACATCGGCGAGTCGCAGGGCCAGTTCGAGATCGTCCTGGGGTGACATGGGCGCCTCACTGCACACATCGTGGGTTTCGGGGACGCGGCCCCCGGCGGTCCGCTCGGAGCGCCGAGGACCGCCGGATCACTTGGCGCGCAGTTCGAGCAGGTAGTACTCCATGACCCGTATCTCCTCGATCCGGCGCACCCGGCGGAGCACTTCGCATCGCATGCCGGCCTCCCCGGCGAGGGCGTCGAGCCGTTCGCGGTCCCCGAGGTCGGCCGTGCCCAGCAGCAGCCGGCCGCCGTCGGCGAGATGCGCGTGGCCGCCCGCGATGTACCGGGCCTGGCCCTGGTAACCGGGGTCGAAGACGGCGGAGTGCAGATCGGTGGAGAGGGGGAAGCCGTCCTCCACATAGGTCCAGGGCACATTCCAGAAGATGGTGTCGAAGCGGTCGGTGGGGGCGAGCGCCGTGTACATGTCGCTGTGGAGGACGCGCACCCGGTCGCCCACACCGTGCCGCTCGGCGTTGGCGGCCGTGTTGGCCACCGCCTTCCCGTTGATGTCCAGCGCCGTGACGGAGGCACAGCCGCTCAGCGCGGCGGTCACCGCGATCACGCCCGTGCCGCAGCCGACCTCCAGGAACGAGCCGCCCTTGGGGTAGGGCACCATCGAGGCCATCACCTCGGTGGCGGCGCTCAGGGTGCTGGGGAAGACACCTCGGTGCAGGCTCCACTCCCGCCCCAGCAGGGTGAAGGAGTCCGGTAGGTCGTCGCCCACGAGGGCGTGCCGCAGGACCTGGGCCACGTCCTCGGGGGACTCCTGGTACGTCATGGTCTCTCCCTCTTCGGTGGTGCCGGTCATCGGGACGGGCCGGCCGCGTACCGCACGAGCGCCTCGCGGTGGCGGCCGATCTTGCGGAAGGCCTCGGCGTACTGGTCGATGAGCGGCTTGTCCCCGGGCCAGTCGGTGAAGGTGGGCAGGGACAGCGCGTGCCGCTCGACGTGTTCGGCGTGGGAACCGGCCTCCGGCGCGATGCCCTTCTTCGGCATCCCGGGGAAGAGGGGGTTCTCCGGGCGGGCGTAGAGCGGCAGGGTCGACAGCCGGGGGCCGGACGGGGCGCCCACCTCCATGCCTTCCGCGCGCAGGGCCTCGATGAGCACGGAGCGGGGCACGCCGCCCAGCGCCTCGGGCCGGTAGAGCGGTTTGTAGCCGTACCAGGCACCCATGTCGACATGGCCGGCGACCTGGACCGGCTCCAGATAGCCCACGTCCCCGAGCCGCTCGCCGAGGTGGCGCAGACAGCGGTGCCGGGCCTGTTTGCGCTCCGGGAACGCCGCGAGCGCGTGCCGGGCGACGATGGCGTTGAACGGCGACATGCGCAGCTTGAGCCCGAAGCCGGTGACCCAGTGCGCGCGCAGGTCCTCGTCCTGGACGGTGTCCCGGGAGCGGTCCCGGTAGTGACCGAGGAGGATCGCGCGGTCGTGCACCTGGGCGTCGCTCGTGACGAGGATGCCGCCCTCCCCCGCGAAGACGGCCTTGTTGGCCTGGAGGGAGAAGACGGCGGCGTCGCCGAAGGTGCCGACGGGCCTGCCCTTGTAGCGGCTGCCGTGGGCGTGGGAGCAGTCCTCCAGAACGCGCAGCCCGTGCCGTTCGGCGATCCGCAGGATGGCGTCCATGTCACAGGGGTGGCCCCACTGGTGGACAACCGTGACGACCTTGGTGTGCTCGGTGAGCGCGGCTTCCAGCGCCGTGGGGTCCAGACCCCGGGTGCCGGGGTCGATGTCGGCGAGGACCACGTCGCCGCGGAGCGCGAAGACGGGGCTCAGCGCCGCGTGGTAGGTGAGGGCCGGTCCCACGACGTCCACGCCCTCGCGCACACCGAGCGCGAAGTAGGCGGCGAAGAGGGCGCTGGTACCGGAGTTGAAGGCGACCGCGAAGCGGGCTCCGCCGTCCAGAAAGGCGAGGAAGTCGGCCTCCAGCCGGCCGATGGGGCCGCTGTTGCCCCTGATGGAGATGTCGGTGTTCCGCTGCTCGGCCAGTTCGGACAGCTCCGCCTCGCCGGCGGGGGGCGGCCAGACCTCGTGCGGCAGCGGCTGTTCGATGGCGGGTGCGCCTCCGAGGAGGGCGAGTTGTTCGGCGGTGGTCATGTGTCCTTCCTGCTTTCACGGGTGGGGCCGGCCCGGCCCGTATCGGGTCCGGTCGGCGCGGAAGGGTGTCGTCAGGCGCACCGGCCGGCGAGTTCGTCCCGTTCGCGGGACCGGTCGCGGTAGATCCCGTCGATCGTCCGCACGGCGGCGAGTTGGCGCCGGAGGTGGTCCTGGCGGTAGTAGCGGTCGTCCAGGTGTCCCAGATGGTGGGCGATCATGGAGCGCACGGCGTCGGTCTTGGGGCCTTCCCAGGTGTAGCGCTCCAGCGGAAGCCCGCCGACGGAGTGCAGGGTGGCGACCCCGGGGGCGACGTTCAGCGCGCCCTCCGTGCCGAGGACGCAGAGGTGCTCGCTCTTCTCGTGGCTGTGGCGCGAGATGCGCAGCGAGCCCACCAGACCCGTGGACGGATAGCTGCACATCAGGCTGACGAGATCCTCCAGCCTGCGGTCCCGCGTCTCCTGGTACTGGTGCACGAAGGCGGAGTGCACCCGCGGGGGTTCGGGTTCGGGGAACATTCCGCTGATCACATCGATGAGGTGGTAGCCCATGTCGAGGAGGACACCGCCCATCGCCTGCTCCCTGGAGGCGCGCCAGCCCGTGGTCGGATGGGCCAGGTTGAGGTGGTAGTCGTAGGAGAACCAGTAGGGCTCCCCTATCCGCGCGAGGTTCTCCCGGGCGAACTGGAACACGGGGTTGAAGTTCCGTTGCAGCAGGGTGAAGACGCTGCGGTCGGCCCGTTGCGCCAGGTGTATCAGTTGCCGGGCTTCCCGCTCGGTGACGGCGAACGGCTTCTCCTTGATGACGTGTCTGCCGTGGGCCAGGAGTTTCGCGGAGACCGCGAAGTGCTCACTGTGCGGCACGGTGACCACCGCGGCGTCGAATGCGGCTCCTTCGAGCGCGTCGGCGAGGACGCCGTAGTGCGGGAATCCCCACTCGTCGGCGAGTGACGAGGCCGCCGGGGCGGGGTCGACACCGCCGACGATGTCCGCGCTCTCCCGGACGATCGGCAGATACTCCTTTCCTTGATGTCCAGCAAATCCGACCATCAATACTCTCAGTCGCGGACGCATGTTCTTCAACCTGTCGCTGGGCATGCGGAATATCCCCTCACGGAACATCGCTGGAGGATGGAGGCGGGGCGGCCGGCGAAGGCTCGCGGAGATCGGGACCGGACTCTCGGCCGCAGGCGTTCAGAGAGGTCTGCGGCTCTTCCCGGAAGCGTCGGCGAGCCAGGTGTGCGCCGCGTTCACCACGTCCTTGATAAAGGTGCTTCCGCTGCGCTGTGTGTTCTCGTCGAGCAGCGAGATTCCCTCGGCCGCTATCCAGGCGAACTCGGTGTGCTTGTCCCGTTCGAGCGCGGGCGACGAGAGGTCCCCGTCCACCTCGACGACATAGTCCGACTCGATGTGCCGCACTCCGTCCGCCGTCCACTCCTCGCGCGCCACCCGGGCGAGAACGCGGCGCAGCCGCCAGCCGGTCTCCTCCGCTATCTCGCGGTGGAGCGCGTCCAGGAGGGACTCCCCTTCCTCCACGGCTCCGCCGACGACGTCCCAGCACCCGGGGAAGAGGCGCCGGCCGGCCGAGCGGCGCTGGACGAAGATCCGATCGTGCGGGTCGCGGATCAGCGCGCCCACCACCTGTCGGGCCGCGGTCACCTCGGTCACGTCAGCCGTTCACCGCGCACACGCGATGGCGCGTGTGGCGGCCGGGAGCGCGGGGAGAGGTGGCCGGGGAGTATCGCCGCCCCGTGACCGGACCGCGCCGCCATCCGTCCCGCGGCGAGAGGGAATCGCGCGGCCGGCGCGGCCGGGGCGGCGGAGGCCGGAAAGGGATACCGGAGGAACCGAGCGCGGAATATGATCCTGATCATTATTCCCTCGTTTCACCTGCATATCGCAAGCGCCACACACGGGGCAGATTATATGCAGATTCGAACAGCCCGAACGGCGGGATGGAAGCGGCCGAATCAACACCGGGTCGGGACAGTTGACCGGACCCTGCGCTTCCGCCCTGAACAGTACCCGGCATCCCCGGGTTCGCGTGGCCTCGCGGAAATCTTCGGACGCCTGAACTTGTTCTTGACACAGAATCAACTCCCATGGTGCGTGGTCCGGTCCGGCGGGAACCGCGCATCCGTCAGGGGGCGGGCGCCCGGGCGCCCCGCACCGATCCGCGGGCCGCTTTCCTCGCGGCGCACCCGCTCCGAGGGAAAAGGCTCTCCGCATCGCACTCCTCTCAAACGATTGATTTTTCTGCCACCGTCAACGGATTCACGGTCGAATATGTTGGCTGGATCGACCACTCATCGTGACTCGGGAACACCTCCCGCCGACCGCGTCGGCACCCGGGGGACGACGCGGGAGGGGCGGGTCTCCCGTTCACCGACGGCGGGCGACCAGGAGGACGTATCCGATCTGCGGGAGCGCGCCGAACCGGGGAAGGGAGCGGGTGGAGGTGAAGAACTCGCGATGAGGGTCGTCGGCGGAGGGTTCCACATCGCCGAAGGCGTCGGCGAACGCCTGGTAGGTGCGGCGGACATGCTCTCCGATGTCGTGGAACTCCAGCAGCTCCATACCGGCGCGTTCGAGGGCCGTGCGAAGCTCCTCCGGTTCGGGCAGCGCCGGGGACCCGAACGCCCGGCACGCCTGGCGGACCGTCTCCGCGGAGTCCCCGGTCACCGGCGACCGGAGCAGCACATCGGTGATCACCAGGGGGCTGCCGGGACGCAGGGTCCGGGCGATCTCGGTCAGGACGGCGGTCCGGTCGCGGATGTGCATCATGGACTCGATCGCCCAGGCACCGTCGAAGGACGCGGCTTCGAAGGGCAGGGCGCGGGCGTCCGCGTACCGGAAGTCCACCCGGTCCGCGAGCGCGGCGGCGTGCGCCCGGGTGCGGGCGAGCGCGATGTCCGGGTCGCTGACCGAGATTCCCGACACCCGGGCGCCGGTGGCCCGGGCGATGCGCAGGGCGGGCCGTCCGGTTCCGCAGCCGACGTCCAGCAGGCGCGGGCCGGGTGCGGTGGCCAGCCGCTCCGCCACGAGGTCGGTGAGCCGGTCGGTGGCCTGGTCGAGCGTGCGCCGGTCCGCCGCGCCGTCCCAGTAGCCGACATGGATGTTCCCGTCGACGGCCGCGCCGTCGCCGGTGCCGGTCCCGGTCCCGGCCCGCCCGTCACCGGGCCGGTCTGCGTCCCGTGGCGAGGGGACGGTGGTGTGGTGCGCGGATGGGTCGTTGTCCATCGGGTCTCCCGAGCGTGAGAGCGGAGTCAGCCGGCGGCCGGGGTGTCGTGGGCCCGCCGCCCCGGCTGTGCCCGGCCGGCCCCTTCGCTGAGGGCGGGTCCACCGCCGCCGGCGTCGCCCGGGTGCCCGGGTGCCCGGGTGCCCGGGTGCCCGGGTGCCCGGCAGGCTGCCTCGGCGCGAGGGAGCGGGGGAGGGTTCCCGGCGTCACGGGGTGTGGGTGCCGAGGAGACAGGGGGCAGCCGTGGGCGTCCGCCGCGGACCCGCTCCCGGAGGCGGTCCGACGGTGGTGGTGGGCATCGGGTGAAGTCTCCCGGAGCGCGCACACCCCGTCCAGGGTGCCTCTGCCGCCCCGGGTCCGCCGGCCGGGCCCCGCCTCCCGGCGCCGCCGGGCCGGGTGAGCCCCCGTGACCACATCCGGCCACGGGAGACCACACCGTACGAGCCGATTCCGCGTCCTCAGCAGGGGCGGAAGGAACTGATCCTGTCGTTGATCCACGCGGGAAGGGCGGACCACCACTCCCAGGGGCCGATCCTGAACTCCAGACCGCCGTAACCGGGGTGCTCGTAGAAGCAGATCGAGTAGTGCGAGTCGTTGACGATGGAGGAGACCTGGTCCTGGTACTGCCCGAGGTTCGAGTGGACGTTGGGCATGTTGAAGGGGAGGGACCAGCCCCCGTAGTTGTCGTGCTGCCGGAGGCACAGGCTGCGCCCGTTCCCCATGCAGCCGGCGGCCTCGGCGGGGGCCGCGTTCGCGAGAACACCGGCCGAGGCGGCGAGGGTGACGCCGGCGCAGAGAAGCGCCAGCCGGCCCCTGGCGTGCGTGAGAACGGAGATCCTGCCGTCGACGCTGGAACGCATGGCTGCCTTTCTGTCAGCAGGGCCGGTAGGACGAGATCCTGTCGTTGATCCACCCGGGGAGCGTGGCCCACCACTCGCCGGGGCCGATCCTGAACTCGAGGCCGCCGTAGTTCCCGTGCTCGTAGAAGCACATGCGGAGGTCCGTGCTGTTGCCTATGGAGGAGGTGCTGTCCTGCGCGGGGCCGCTGAGATTCGCGACCTGCACAGGCGCGCCGCTGGGGTACACCGGGATCGAGTAGTTGGGGTTGGCGTAGATGAAGACGCCGGCCAGGGCGCTGGTCGGAGCGGCGGCGGCCGAGGGGGCGGTGGCCACCGGACCCGCCGCCAGGGCTCCCACGGCAGCCGCCACGGCCAGACGCCGGCCGGTCTTCCTCGACAACGACATGGGCTTGTCCTTTCCTTGCGGGAAAGAGCCCGAGGTCACAGCACATCGGGCCCAGGGACTGAGGCACGTCATGACGCGATGCTGCAAATTCTTTCTGCAAGCAGCTGAAAGAATTTTCTCAAGGTGGACCGCCGAAGACAAGAGGTCGGTCCGCAGGGGGACATGGCCAGGGAGAGGACGCCCGGTCCGGACGGTCCCGGCGCCCGGGGCACACGACCCCGCGCCCCGGCTGACGCCGTTCCCGGCCGACCGGGCGCGGGAGCGCGGGGGCAGGGCAGTGGCGGCCGGTGGCCCGGCCGGGCCCGGGGAACTCCCGGACGGAGTACGACGACGGATGACGCCCGCCGGCCGTCCGGCGGCGCGCGCGGATCGGCCCCCGGGTTCCCGGCTGACGGTGTGCCGGCTCAGCGCACGGGCCGGCCCCGCTGTGGTCCGCCCGCAACGGACACTCTCACCGTCTCCCTCCCGTCTCTCGCCGAGCCGTCGGGGCCCTCGCACCCGGCACCCGGCACCCGGCATGAGGGCAACCGCCCTCCGGGAGGTTCACCCGGGACCGGCGGCCCTGTACCAGCCTCCGCCCATCGGCCCGGTCGCGTCCAATACACCGTCGTGATGCCAGGGATCACGATCGCTGATCACACCGCCGGCCCCGCGGGCACGCGGAGAGCGGAGCGCGGAGCGGACGGCCCGGCCCGCGCATGTCCCGGCCGCGCATGTCCCGGCCGCGCATGTCCCGGTCACCGGCGCGGCCCCGCCGGGGCGGGCCGGGCCGCAGGGGCGGCGGGGCCTGGTTCCCCCGCGGTCGGCGGGATCGGCAGCACGACCCGGAAGGTGCAGCCCCGCCCGCTCCGCGTATCCAGCTCCAGCCGCCCTCCGTGCCCCTGGGTGATCGTCGCCGCGATGGACAGACCCAGGCCGTTACCGCCCCGGTCGCGGGAGCGGGAGGGGTCCGCGCGGTAGAAGCGGTCGAAGATCCGACGGGCCTCCCCGGGCGGCAGGCCCGCGCCCTCGTCGGCGACCTCCAGGACACAGACGGGAACGCCGGGCGGCAGAGGCGGGGTGGGGCTGGCGCGGTGCGGGGTGTTGACACCACCCGTGTCCGGAGCGGTCGTCGTGGTGCCCACCCGGACCTCGATCGGGGTGGCCGGCGGAGTGTGCCGGCATGCGTTGGACAGCAGGTTGTCGATGACCTGGCGGAGGCGGTGGGGGTCACCGGGCGCCTCCACCACCTCCAACTCACCCTCCGGGACCAGGGGGTTGAGACGGATGTCGCGCGACGGTGAGCCCACGGCCGTCGCGCTGACCGCGTCCGCGGCGAGGGAGAGCAGATCGACCGGCTCGGCGCGGTACGTCGGCTGCCGGTCCAGTTCGGCCAGGAGTTGCATGTCGTCCACCAGCAGGCTCATGCGTGCCGCGTTCTGGGTGATGAGCCGATTGGCCTCCGCCGACCGCCGCTCATGGCGCAGCGCGAGTTCGGCGAAGCCCTGGACCGCGGTCAGCGGGGTACGCAGTTCATGGCCCAGGTCGCCGAGGAAGCGGCGCAGCCGCGCCTCGGACGCCTCGCGCTCCCGCAGGGCGTTCTGGAGCCGGTCCAGCATCGTGTTGAGCACGGCGCCCAGACGGCCCGTCTCCGTGCGGCTGTCCGTGTCCGGCAGGCGCAGGCCCGGATCGCCCACGGTGATCCGCTGGGCGGTGCGCTCCATCCGGGTCAGTGGCGCCAGCCCCAGTCGCACCACCCACCGGGCGCCCGTGAAGGCGCCCGCCACCGTCAGAGCGAGCAGGGCGACGTCTGCCAGCAGCATGGTGCGGAGGGTGCTCCGCACCGAGTCCAGCGGCAGGCTCACCACGGCCCGCATGCCGTCCGGGCCGGGCCGTACGATCGTCCGCCACGCTCCGTCCCCGGAGGCGGCGGGCACCGAGACCACCTTCTCCGTTCCGGTCCCCGTCGCCGCTTCCGCCGCGGGGAGGGTGTCCGCGGTGGGCGGCAGCGACGGGCCGGGAGCCGTTCCCTCCGCGATCGCGTCGCTCAGCAGACGGCCGTCGGTGCCGTAGAAGTGAATCCGGAAGTCCGCCGGCAGAACGCCGGGAGATGTCACGTACGACGGGAAGCCCTGGCCCGACGCCGCGTCCCGGAAGGCCCGCTCCGGCGGGCAGAAACTGGTCAGGGAGCGGTCGACGCTCTCCAGCAGCCAGTAGCGGAGGCCCACGAGAGTGATCGCCTCCACCGCCAGCACCGCCGCCGTGGCCAGCAGCGTCACGCCCCAGGTGAGCCTGCGGTGCAGGGAGGCCGGGCGGCGCCGGCCCGGTGCGCTGCCCGGAGGGTTCGCCGCGCTCCCGGGGTTCGCCTCGGTCGCCTTGTTCCCCGGGTTCGCCTCGGTCGCCGGGTCCGCCGGGTCCGCCGGGTTCACGGTGTTCACGGCGTTCGTCGTGTTCTCCGCGGTCACCGCGGTCACGGTGTTCACTGTGGTGTCCGTGGTGTCCGTGGTGTCCGTGGTGTCCGTGGTGTCCGTGGTGTCCGTGGTGTCCGTGGGTCCGGGACGCCCCGGTCGCGCGGCAGCCGCAGGGTGTACCCGACCCCCCGCACCGTGTGGATCAGCGGCGGCTCGAACCGGTCGATCTTGCGGCGCAGATACTTGACGTATGTCTCGATGATCCGGGTGTCACCGGCGAAGTCGTAGTGCCAGACATGCTCGACGATCTGCGTCCTGCGCACCACTCGGCCCGCGTTGGTCATCAGATAGGCGAGCAGATTGAACTCGGTGGGAGACAGCGGGATGTACTCGCCCGCCCGGTGCGCCTCGTGCCGGGCCGTGTCCAGCCGCAGATCCGCGAAGAGCAGGACGTCGTCGGCCTTCTCCCGCGTCCTCCCGTCCGGCGTCCGGTGCGGTCCCTCAGCGGTACGGCGCAGGATCGCGGCGACCCTGAGCAGCACCTCCTCGATGCCGAACGGCTTGGTGACGTAGTCGTCCCCGCCGGCGCGCAGGCCCGTCACCGTGTCATCGACGCGCGCGGTCAGGAACAGCACCGGTGTCCCGTTGCCCGCCGCGCGCAGGCTGCGGGTCACCTCGAAGCCGTCGAGGTCGGGCAGCATCACATCCAGCACCACCAGATCCGGTGTGAACCGTTCCAGTTCCAGCAGCGCGGCCCTGCCGGAGCCCACGCTCAGCACCGTGTAACCGGTGAGGCCGAGCACCGACTCCAGCAGGGCGCGGATGCTGTCGTCGTCCTCGACGACCAGCAGCCGGTACGGCGCGGAGGCGGCGGTCACGTGCCGGGCCGGACCGGGCCGGGTGGCGGGTTGCCCCGCCGTCCCGGGTTGATCGCGTCCAGGTCGACGGCGGTCCTGATGGACGCCCGGATCGGCCTGGTCGCGTCGGCGCGGTCCCACTCCACGGTGAGCAGGCCGTCGGACGCCGTGTCACCGGAGTAGAAGGGGTCCGTGCTGTTGGTGGTGCGGGGGAGGTCGTTCCGGGTGTACGGCCGCACCCTGCTGACCGCCGAGGTGAGGTCCTCGGGGAAGAAGACCTGTCCGGTGTGCACGGTGACGCCCTGGGCGTACGCCCGGTCCAGCAGGACACCCCGGGTGTGCACCTTGGCGTGGATGTGCACGGTCCGCCCGGTGTACCAGCCGGGGAAGACGGTGCGGAAGCGCACCCAGCCGTCGCGGCCGGTCATCTGGAAGCCGCGCAGGTAGGTGGTGCTGCTGTCCGGCGGCAGCTTCGGGATCGGGCCGTCGAACACCAGCTCGCCCTCGTTCATGGCCTCCGAGGTCTCCTCGTACCCGGAGTAGATGCCGAGCGCGTCGCACTGCCAGATGTCGACCGACGCCTCGGGCACCGGTTTGCCGTTCTTCGCGTTCAGCACCTGGATGCGCAGCTCCAGCGGTGTGCCGGGCCTGCCCTCGGTGATGTCGACGCGGTGTTTGTCGTAGTCGAGGTAGTACGGGCCCTCGGTGGTCTCCTTGACCAGGGGCAGCAGGTCCGGCGCGGAGGGGGAGCCCGCGGGGGCGGGCGCGGTGGCCGCGGCCTCCGCGTTCGCGCCGGCGAGGTGGACACCGCTCAGCCCGATGGCGGTGACGCCCGCGCCGCCCGCGGCGAGGAGGGAACGACGGCTCATGCGAGGTGTGTGGTCTGTCATGGCCCGCAAGCTAGTGGCCGTTCCTGGGAGAACGCGGGGAGGCGTGGGCGGTGGGGCGGGTTTCGGACCGGCGGGCGGGCCCTCGGGGAGCGCGGGGGCGGTCGCCGGTCGTGGCCGCCGGGCCCGCCGGGAATCCCCGTCCCGGACGGAGTGGGGCCATCCGGCGCTCGTCCGGACCCGTCGCTCCCCGTCGACGGCGAACACCTCGCACCCGTCCCGCCCGGCGGCCCAGGCGATGCCCTCGGCACCGAGGGCGAAGGCGGCGGTCGCCGTCACATCCGCCTCGGTGAGGGTGGGGGCGAGAACCGTCAGACTCAGCAGACCCGTCGCGGGCAGACCCGTACGTCCGTCGACGATGTGGTCCCCCCTCTCGTACCGTGCCGATGTGGCCACCGCCCCGTCGCTGAGCGCCAGCACGGCGCACACCTGATCCGCGCGTTCGGGATGCCGCACCCCCACCCGCCAGGGACCTCCCCCGACGACCACGTCACCACCGGCGTTCAGACAGAATCTCCGTACCCCCGCCGCTCGCAGAAGCCGTGCCGCCCGCTGCGCGGACCACCCCTTCACCACCGCGCAGGGGTCGAGCCCCCGCCCCGGCAGCCGTACGTCGAAGGCGCCCCCCGTCTCGGCCCGGTACCGCTCCGCCAGGGCCAGCACCTCCCGCAGATCCGCGCTGACGCCGTCCGGCCCGATCTCCCCCCGGTCGAGCCGGCACACCTCGCTGTCCGGGAGGAACGGACTGAACCGCGCGTCCGCCTCCCTCAGCCACCCGAACACCGCGTCCGTGAGCCCTGCGGGCACGTCGTCGTCGTCGATCCTCAGCGAGACGGGGAATCCCATCACATGCTCGACCCGGCGCATGTCAGTTGCCCTTCGCGTCGATCGCGGCCTGGAGGGACGTCCGGTAGGCGTCGCTGGTGACGGTCGCCCCGGACACCGTGTCGATATCGGCCCCCTGCGCCCGCAGGGTGTCCTCGATGAGCGTCGGCACCGCCGCGTGGGTCTGCGGATGGTCCGGCTGCCGGAGCATCCGTACCGCACTGATCGTGTCGCCCCGGAAGGCGACCTCGACCTGCACGGGACCCTTCTCCGTGTCGATCGTGGGCCCGGTGAGGACGACATCGCGGGTGCCGGAGGCCCCGGCCGCCGGCGAGGGCGCGGGCGGCGGGGCCGCGACGGCGGTGGAGCCGCCGCCGTGGGAGGGCGCGTAGCGCCACACCGGGATCACACCGATCACGGTGAGGGCGAGAACGGGCAGTACTCGCTTCACAGTCGCTTCCTTGTCGCTCGAGTGGCCGCTTCCGCGCGGGCCGTGGGCAGGGGCCGGGGACGGTCCGTCACCGCGTCAGCCGGCCAGGCTGAACCGCTCGCAATGGATCTGGGGTTTGGGTACGCCCAGTTCGCCCAGGCTGCGGAGGACCGCGGTGGTCATGCCGGGCGGGCCGCAGACGTACACGTCCCGGTCGGCGATGTCCGGCACCAGACAGGACAGGGCCCCCGGGGCGAGGGGGTCCGGCTCGATCGGGCCGACGACCAGCCGCAGTTCGGCGCCCCGGGCGAGGGCCAGTTCGCGCATCTCCTGGTGGAGGACGGCGTCCTTGTCGCTGCCGACGCGGTAGAGGACGACGGCGTGGCCGTGCAGCTCCTCCAGCAGCGCGCGGATCGGGGTGACTCCGACACCGCCCGCGATCAGCAGGGCGTCCGGGCGGGTGCGGTGCAGGGTGGTGAAGGCGCCGTAGGGGCCCTCGGCGAAGACCCGGGTGCCCGGGGCGACATGGCGCAGGGCGGCACTCCCGGCACCGACGGCCTTGGCGGTCAGCCGGAGCGTGCGGCCGTCGGGCGCGGCCGACAGGGAGAACGGGTTGGCCTGCCACCAGCGGTCGCGGGTGAGGAACCGCCACAGGAAGAACTGCCCGGCGCGGGCCGGCAGCCGGTCCAGGTCACGGCCGGTGAGATGGATGGAGACGACGTTGTCGGACTCCGGCACCACGTCGGTGACGACCAGTCGGTGCCGCCAGTTGCGCCACAGCGGCAACAGCACGCGGCCGACGGCCACCGCGCCGAGCGCGCTGCCCCACAGCGCGTACCAGTAGGCCGTGGCGAGGCGGGAGGAGGCGAAGGTGGTACCGGCCGCGACCTGGTGGGTGAAGGCCAGCACCACGGCGACATAGGTGTAGAGGTGGATGAAGTGCCAGGTCTCGTACGCCAGCCGGCGCCGGGCGAAGCGGGCGGAGACCGCGCCGACCACGAGGATCAGCGCCAGCGCGACCACGGCACGCAGCACACCCTCGACGGTCCCGGCGAGACCGGCGATCTGATCGACCGGGTTCGCGCCCGTGGGCCGGGCGTATCCGAACACGATGAAGACCGCGTGGCCGAGCAGCAGCCACAGCAGGAGGAAGCCGTTCCAGCGGTGCCAGTTGGCGAGCCGGTCCATGCCGATCCGGCGGTCGAGCCAGGGCAGCCGGGCCACCAGAAGCAGCTGGAAGGCCATCAGCAGCGCGGCGTACAGACCGGTCACCCGGCCCAGCACGATCAGGGTGTTGGAGGCGAATCCGGCCTGGACGAAGAAGTACGCGACGATGGCCGCGTTCACGAGGAGACCGGTGTACAGACCGGTGCGGGCCACCACTTTCGGCCGTAGGACCCGGACGGGGCCGGGGCGTGATGCGACAGTCGTCACGGGCGGACGCTCCTTGGTGGGGGATCGGTGCGTCCGAGCTTGGCGGCCCGCTGCTGTCGAAACCCTGTCATCCGGCTTCCAAGTGCCTGTCGATCCGGGCCGGTTCTCCGGCGGGGTCCGGCGCGAGCGGCGCCGTGCCGCAGTATGGACGGGTGGACAGAGTTCGAGTGCTGGTCGTGGACGACGACCCACCCATCGCCGACCTCGTCGCGACCGTCGCCCGCTACGAGGGCTGGGACGCGATGACGGCGAACACCGGCGATGAGGCGCTGCGGCTCGCGGCCGAGTTCCCTCCGGACATCGTGGTGCTGGACGTGATGCTGCCGGATGTGGACGGCTTCGGGGTGCTGGACCGGCTGCGGCGTTCCGGAACGATGGTGCCGGTGGTCTTCCTCACCGCCCGGGACGGCGTCGCGGACCGGGTGGCGGGGCTGACCCGGGGCGGGGACGACTATCTGGTCAAGCCGTTCGCGGTGGAGGAGCTGATGGCCCGGCTGCGGACCGTGCTGCGGCGCAGCGCGGGGCCCGGTTTCCAGCGCTCGGTGCTCCGGGTGGGCGACCTCTCCATGGACGAGGACACCCGCGAAGTGCGCCGCGCGGGCGTGTTCCTCACCCTCACCCCCACCGAGTACGAGGTGCTGCGCTATCTGATGCGCCGTTCCCCGGCCGTGCTGACCAAGGCCCAGATCCTGGACCATGTGTGGGAGTACGGCTTCGGAGGGCGGTCGAACGTCGTGGAACTGGTGGTGAGCAGGCTCCGCCGCAAGCTGGACGAGACCGGTGAGCCGCTGATCCGCACGGTCCGCGGCTTCGGGTACGTCATCCGGCAGGCCGCCGAGTGAGGCGGGCGCCGGGCGGTTTGCGGCACACCCGCGGCAGGCTGCGCATGGGCACCCGGCTGGCGCTCGGGCTCGGAGCGCTGTCGCTGATCGTGTTCGCGGTCGTCGGCACCGCGCTGACCGCGTACATGCGCGACTATCTGGAGCGGCAGCTCAGCGATCGGATGAAGTCGGCCCAGGTGGTCCAGGCGAAGGACGCCATCGAGCACGGCGCGGTCCGGCGGGAGACGTACCTGGGCTGGTACCAGGCGGTGTACGACATCTCCGGCGGTGAGCCGCGGCTGCGGCGGCCGGCCGCCCTGCCCGAGGACAGCACGGTGTTCGCCTCGCTCGCCGAGCGGCTGGCCCGCTCGCGCGCCAACGACCTCTTCGACACCCGGCCTCTGGGCGGAAGGGGCACCTACCGGCTGCGGGCCTGCGAGGTGAGGCCCGGGGTGGTGCTGGTGACGGCGGCGCCGACGAACGACATCGAGAGCACCGTCACCCGGCTGATCACGGTCCAGGTGATCGCCTTCGCGCTGGCACTGCTGGCGCTGGTGGTGTTCGGCCGGCGAACGCTGCGGCGCGGGCTGGGGCCGCTGAGCGACATGGCGCACACCGCGCACAGCATCACCTCGCACGATCTGACCGATCCGGCGGCCCGGCTGCCCCTGCGCGCCGGCCCCCGGGGCGGCGGACCGGAGATGGAGGAACTGCGCACCGCGTTCAACACCATGCTGGAGCACATCGACGCCTCCCTGGCGGTGCGCGCGGAGGCCGAGCAGCGGCTCCGCCGGTTCGTCGCGGACGCCTCGCACGAGCTGCGCACCCCGCTGATGTCGGTGCGCGGCTACGCGGACCTGTTCCAGTACGCGGCGGCGAACGCGCCGGAGGAGCGCGACAGGCATCTGTCCCGGCTGCGCGCGGAGGCGGCCCGGATGGGCTTCCTCCTGGACGATCTGCTGCTCCTCGCCCGGCTGGACGCCTCCGAGGCGGAGACCCCGCTGCGGCTGGCGGAGACGGACCTGGTGGAGCTGGCGCACCAGGCGGCGGACGCGTTCCGGGCGAGCCACCCCGGCCATCCGCTGCGGATGACGACCGGACCGACCGCGGTGTGTCCGGCGGCGGACCCGCGGCGTCTGCGCCAGGTACTGGACAACCTGCTGGCCAACGCGGCCGTGCACACCCCGCCGGGCACCGGGGTGTCGGTCTCCGTCGCGGTGACGGGCGGCGAGGCCCTGATGGCGGTGGCCGACAACGGCCCCGGCATCCCGCCCGCCGACCGCGCACGTGTCTTCGACCGCTTCTACCGCGTGGACAGGGCCCGCACCCGCGATCGCGGTGGCAGCGGCCTGGGCCTGTCGGTCGCGGACTCCCTGATCCGCGCCCACGGCGGCACCATCGAACTGACGAGCGGCCCGGGCGGGACGGTGTTCACGGTCCGGCTGCCCCTGCGACAGGGCACACGGCCCACGGGGTCCCCGGCCGTCGGCCCGGGCGCGGTGGGGGAACCGGGCACCGGCAGGACCGCGTGACGCGTCGGTCCGGCGCGGGACAGGGGCGGCGGGGCCCCCTGGGCGGCGCGGAACGGTCCGCGCAGCGGTCAGCCGGCCCGGAGGCCGACCGCCAGCGTCAGTTCGAGGACCCGGTGCGGCGACGCGAGATCCGGGAACAGCTCCCGCAGCTGCGCCATCCGGTACCGGACGGTCTGGGGGTGGACGAACAGCGCCGCCGCCACCTCGTCCCGTCGGCCCTGGTGCAGCAGCCACGCCCGCAACGTCTCCTCCAGCCGCCGTGCCGTGGCGACAGGCAGCGTCCGCAGCGGTGCGAGAGCGCGGGCACGCAGGTCCGCGAGCGCGTCCGCGTCGGCGCTCAGCACCAGCTCGGGCAGGTGGTCCTCGGTGTCGCGGACATCCGAGGAGAGGGAGCGCGCGCGTACGGCTCGTGCGTACGAGGCGGACACGCGTGTCCAGGGCCGGGCCGGGCCGACCACGGCGGTGCGTTCGGCCAGCTGGGCCAGGAGGCGTGACCGGTCGGTGTCGGGGACGAGCAGCACACCGGTGGCGTCCGGCAGATCGTCGAGGACCAGGGTGCCCGGGTCGAGCGCGCGGTAGGAGGGCCGGGCCTGGGCGGCGGGCAGCAGGACCGCGGTCAGGGAGACCGGCGGCTGCCACCCGGCCCGTTGCGCGGAGGCCAGCAGTACGTCCGGGCTCGCGCCGGTGATGAGGTCGTGGGCCAGGTGTTCCAGGTGGAGCTCGTGGGCCCGGCCCCGGGCGGCCAGTTCGTCGGCGTGGCCCGCGGCGCTCGCGGCGGACAGCTCGTCGATGTAGGCGAAGGTCAGCTCGGCGAACTTGGCGACGTCGGCGGCGGGCAGACCCGCGGGTACGGCGCCCGCCGCCAGGCACCGCCAGGCGACGCGGGCGCCGACGCGGTAGGCGCTGAGCAGGGCGTCCATCGAACGGCCGTCGCGCACCTCGCCCCGGCCCAGCTCGTAGGCCGCGTCACCGGCGTCGCCGCCCGTGGCGTTCCCGCTCGCGAGGTCCAGATAGTGCCCCAGGGCGGTGCGGACGGATCGGCGGATGGTGCCGCCCATGCGGCCCGAGAGAGCGTTGGCGTAGGGAGGGACCTCGTCGATGATCGCCTGGACGACCTCGTCGGCGGTGCTCTTCAGCGCGGCGCGAAGCGCGGTGACCGTCGTCACATCCAGGGCCAGTTCGGTGGCCCTCCGGATCGCATGCCCCATCTTTTTGTTCCCTGCGCATAATTCAGCCGACCAGATTCACGTCCTACGGGTAAGACTTTACGCCCTGAGGCGCATCAAGCTGGAGTCATGACGAGTGCAGCCCTCCGCAGCAGGGCGTGGAAACTGCTGGAGATGGTCACGACGCCGCTGTTGCCGTCGGACTACCTCGACCTGGTCAGTCCGCTGCGCGCGGGCGCTGACCTGCGTGGACGCATCGAGGCCGTGCACCCCGAGACGGGTGACGCCGCGACCATCGTGATCAGGCCGGGCCGGGGCTGGCGCGGCCACACCGCCGGTCAGTATGTGCGGATCGGGGTCGATGTCGACGGGGTGCGCCTGTGGCGCGCCTACTCCATCACCTCGCCGACCGGCCGCCAGGACGGCCGCGTCGCGATCACCGTGAAGGCGATCCCGGACGGCAAGGTCAGCAACCACCTGGTCCGCAGGGCACAACCCGGCACACTGATCCAGCTCGACCAGGCGACCGGTGACTTCGTGCTGCCGGAGGCCAAGCCCGCCAAGGTGCTCTATCTGACGGCCGGCAGCGGCATCACGCCGGTCATGGGCATGCTGCGCGACACCGCGTTCGACGACGCCGTCATGGTCCACTGCGCGCCCCGGCCGCAGGACGTGATCTTCCGCCAGGAGCTGCACGAGCTGGTCGCGGACAGGAAGCTGCGTCTCACCGAGGTGCACACCGACACCGACGGCACGCTCGATGTCGCCCGTCTCGACGCGCTCGTGCCCGACTGGGCCGAGCGCGAGACCTGGGCGTGCGGGCCCGCGGGCCTGCTCGACGCCGCTGAGGAGCACTGGGCGGAGCACGGGGTACCGGAGCGCCTGCACACCGAGCGCTTCCGCCCCGGGGTCGCCGTCGTCGGCGACGGTGGCGAGGTCACGTTCAGCACCACCGGAAGGACCGTCGACGCGGACGGCGCCACGCCCTTGCTCGACGTCGGCGAGGAGGCGGGCGTCCTCATGCCCTCCGGCTGCCGCATGGGCATCTGCTTCGGCTGTGTCACACCGCTGAAGGCGGGCGCCGTCCGCGACCTGCGCACCGGCGAGATCACCGAGGCCGAGCCGGGCGTCCTCATCCAGACCTGTGTGTCCGCCGCGGCGGGCCCCTGCGACATCGAACGGTAGGAGCACCGTGACCGCCATCGACCCCACCGCCCACCTGACCGCGGAGCAGATCGAGGAGCTCGGCCGCGAGCTGGACGCGATCCGCGACGAGGTGATCGCCGACCGCGGCGAGAAGGACGCGGCGTACATCCGCAAGGTCATCTCGGTGCAGCGCAGGCTCGAACTGGTCAGCCGGGGCGTACTGCTGTTCTCGTTCTTCCCGCCCGCGTGGCTGATCGGCACCGCCGGTCTGTCCGTGGCGAAGATCATGGACAATATGGAGATCGGCCACAACATCCTCCACGGCCAGTGGGACTGGATGCGGGACCCGAAGATCCACTCCACCACCTGGGAGTGGGATCACGTCTCGCCGGCCGAGCAGTGGAAGCACTCGCACAACGAGCTGCACCACACGTACACCAATGTGATCGGCAAGGACAACGACCTCGGCTACGGCATCATGCGCGTCGACGAGGACCAGAGGTGGCACCCGTTCCACCTCGGCCAGCCGCTGTGGAACTTCATCAACGCCTGCTTCTTCGAGTACGGCATCGCGGCGTACGACCTGGAGCTCGGCAAGAACCTGCACAAGCGCCGCCGCAAGAACCCGGAGTTCCGCGCGCGGGCCAGGGCTGTGGGCCGCAAGATCCGCAAGCAGGTGCTGAAGGACTATGTGATCCACCCGCTGCTGTCGGGCCCGTCGTTCCTCACCACGCTCGCCGCCACGTTCACCGCGAACCTGATCCGCAACCTCTGGACGCACTCGGTCATCATGTGCGGGCACTTCCCCGAAGGCGTGCAGGTCTTCGAGCGCCGGTCGATCAAGGGCGAGACGCGCGGCCAGTGGTACCTGCGCCAGATGATGGGCTCGGCGAACATCAGCGGCAGCAGGGCCATGCACTTCATGACCGGCAATCTGTCGCACCAGATCGAGCACCATCTGTTCCCGGACCTGCCGAGCAACCGGTACGCCGAGGTCGCGGTGAAGGTGCGCGCGCTGTTCGACAAGTACGAGCTGGAGTACGTCACCGGGCCGCTGCCCAAGCAGGTGTTCTCCGCGTGGCACAAGGTCTTCCGGCTCTCGCTGCCGAACAAGAAGCCGAAGGCCGGGACGCCGGGCCGCGAGCGGGAGCTGATCGCGACCTGATCCCGGCGCTGGTGAGGGTCATTCGGCGGTACGCGCGGGCGTGATCGGGGCGGCGAACCCCGCGGATGAGGACGGCGCATGGGCTGATCAGGGGCGATCTGGAGCGTGGTAGATTCTGGCGATGTTCGAAAGTGGCGATTCGGCTCGCGCGTCCACATCCAGCTCGATGCAGAGCATGCACAGGGCTATGCGGATGCTTGAACATCTCGCCGAAAAACCGATGCGCGCGACAGAACTCGCGGAACGCACATCCTCGAAATGGGCGACGGCCCACCGCACGCTCGCCTACCTCCGCGAACACGGATTCGTGCACCGGGACGAGGCGACCGGACTGCACTACGTCGGTCGCCGGCTCTTCGCGATCGGCTCCTCGTATCTGAGCGAGCACCCCCTTTTCCACACGGGCGAACCGCTCATGCGGAATGCCGCTGACCGTGTGGGCGGATTTGTTCAGATCGCCGAGCGCGAGGCGTACGCGTCGATCGCGATCGCGAGTGTCGAACCGCGCGATCCGGTCGCCAGTCTCTCGTACGGGAATACCTATCGGCCGTACCCGCTGCACATCGGTGCCCGGGGGCTGGTTCTCCTGGCTTTCGCCCCGGCCGAATTCAGCGATGCCTACATCAGCCATTTCGCGTCGGTGGAGGATGATGAGACCGGCATCGGCGACCCCGCCGCGCTGCGCTCCCTCCTGGAGGACGCGAGGAACGCGGGTTCGGTGACCACGGACCACGACATCACGGCGGCGACGACCGCGACCGCCGCTCCCGTACGCAATGCCGAAGGCGTGGTGGTGGCGTCCGCGTCCGTGGTGAAGGGGCGCGGGGACGGTCACGATCCCGGCGGGGTGCGGGAAGTGACGCTCGGTCTGGCCGTGTCGCTGTCGCAGCTGCTGGGGTGGCGGGGAAGAGTGGCGCCTCGTTGACCGGGCGGGGGCGCCGGGGCACGTGGTTCGGCGTCCTCACCGAGGGGACGCCGACAGCGCACCGCCCCGGCGGCGGGTGTGCCCCCGTGGGTGGCCCTTGAGGGAATGGCTTCCGGTGGGGGCCACCCACGGGCTGTGCCCTTCGCGGTGGAGCGGCACTCCGGCCGGCGGACGGCCGGGTCCGTCCATGGCCGCCGGCCGGTGAGCGGGCACCCGGGTCAGAGGGCGCCGTTCGCGCGGGGCCAGGGAGCGCCGTCGGCCACGAGTGCCCGGTGGCGGATGAGGGCGCGGGGCGCGTCGACGGCCAGGGCGGCCGTGGCCCGCCCGTCCCGGGTGTAGAGGGCGACCAGACCGGACTCCCCGGGTGCGCCGGCGAGGATGTCGACGTCGTCCCCGGGGCCCGGGGCCCCCACCAGCTGGGTGCGCGTACCGAACTGGTCCGTCCAGAAGGAGGGCAGCGCGTCGAGTCGTGACACCGCCTCACCGCCGGCGGCGACAGCACCGGCGACGATGTTCTCGGCCACGACGGTCGCCTGCGGGCTGACGTGGTTCCAGTGCTCCGACCGCAGGGGGCGGCCGTGCCGGGGGGAGTGCCACCTGGCCGCGTCCCCGAGGGCGAGCACCCCGGCGACGGACGTGCGCCCCGCGTCGTCGCAGACCACCCCGTTGTCCACGTCCACGCCCGACCCCCGCAGCCACGCGGTCTCGGGGACTCCGCCGAATCCGATGACCACCAGATCCGCGTCGAGGACGCGGCCGTCGGTCAGCCGTACGCCGGTGACGTGATCGTCGCCGACCAGACCCGCCACTCCCGTGCCGAGTTCCAGCACGGTGCCCCGGGCCCGGTGCAGTCGGGCGAAGTGGTCTCCGACGACGGGGCCCAGAACCGTGCACATCGGGGCCGGCTGGAGATCGACGACGGTCACCCGGCGGCCGAGGGAGCGGGCGCTCGCCGCGACCTCGCAGCCGATGAAGCCGGCCCCCAGGACGACGACGTCCGCCGCGGTGGCCAGGCCGGTGCGGACCGCGAGGGCGTCGTTCAGCGTGCGCAGAACGTGGACACCGGCCAGATCGGCCGGAAACGGCGGGCGGCGGGCGGCGGAGCCCGTGGCGATCACGACGACGTCCGCCTCGGCCGGCGATCCGTCGTCGACGGTCACGCTCTTCCTTCCGGTGGCGACGCTCAGCCCGGTGGCCCGGCACCCGGTGCGCAGGTCGAGCGCGAGGCCGGCCACCTCGTCCTCGGTCATCAGATACAGCGCGTCGGGTTCGGTGAGACCGGTGAGCAGGTCCTTGGAGAGCTGGGTGCGGTCGTAGTGGGCACGAGTCCTCTCGGCCCCGATCACCGTCACCCCGCCGTCGTAGCCGAGCCGGCGCAGCTCCTGTGCGACGGACATGCCTCCGAGGGAGCCGCCGACGATCGTCACGTTCTCGGGCCGGGCCATCAGCCGGTCACCTGAAGGGCGCGGGCGGGGCAGGACCGCACGGCACGCTCGGTCCTGGCACGCAGCTCGTCACCGGGCTCGTCGTCGAGCACGACGACCCGGTTCTCGTCCTCGTCCAGGTCGAAGACCGCGGGGGCCTCCAGCACGCAGCTGCCGTAGCCGCGGCATTTGTCGAGACGGGCGATCACTTTCATGGCAGTACCTCTGATCTTTCGCATACACCGGCACTCCTTCGGACGCGCCGGGACATCGGGGACGATGTGAGGGGAGCCGGCCTCGTCAGCCGAGGAGATAGCCGCCGTCGATCGGCAGGACGGTCCCGGTGATGTAGCGGGACCGGTCGTCGGCGAGGAAGACGATCCCGTCGGCGACCTCGTCCACCGTGCCGGGCCGCCGCATGGGGACTCCGCCGCCGACGGGCGGCGGCTCGTCCGGGATGTCCCCCGACCGGGCGCCGGCACGCAGTGCGGCCGCGCTGGTCTCGAAGAGCCGGGTCGGTATCCAGCCGGGTGCGACCGCGTTGACGCGCACCCCGTGGGCCGCGACCTCGGCGGCCACCTTCCGGGTGAGGCCCACCACGGCGTGTTTGGACGCGATGTACGCGGCGCCGCCGCCCCGGGGGACGAGCCCGGCGGACGACGCCACCGTGATGACGCTCCCCCGCCCCCGCCCGACCAGGGCGGGAAGCGCGGCGCGCAGGACATTGACGGTCCCCTGGACGTTCACCCGGATCACCGACTCCCAGACGGCGTCAGTGAGTTCCGCGAACGGCAGGTTCTGGTCGAAGATGCCGGCGGCGTGCACCACCACCTCCAAGGGACCCAGTTCGTCCTCCGCGGCGCGGACCGCGTCCGCGACGGCGGTGCCGTCCGTGACGTCCACCGCGCGGGCCGCGGCTGCCGTGCCGCAGGACCGGATCTCGTCCGCGGTCTCCCGCGCCCCGGCCCCGGACAGGTCCACGGCCGCCACGGCGAACCCGGCGCGGCCGAGCGCGCGGGCGGTGGCGGCTCCGATCCCGCTGGCGGCTCCGGTGACCAGCGCCGTGCGCCCACGGGTGACGGGCGCGCTCATGACCCGGCCGGCTTCTTGACGCACAGGAGGCCGAACTCGGTCCCGGTGCCGGTGGCGCGGGCGGCCCCGTACACCGCGCGGGCCGCGACGAGATCCTGCAGCGCCGTCCCCACGGACTTGTAGACCACGATGTCCGCGGGGTTCTCACGGCCCGCTCCCCCGACGGCGAGTTCCGCGAGCGATCGCATCTTGCCGTCGAGCACCCCGGCGCCGTCCGCGGCGATCAGGTCACCGGACTCGCCACGGGCCTGTTCGGGGGCGTCGCTGACGACGAGGGCGGAGCGGGCGATCACCTCGACGTCGAGCTCGCGCAGGGCGGGCATCGTGGAGCCGATCGACAGGACCGTCGCACCGGGTGCGAGCCAGTCCCCGCGCAGGGCCACCCGTCCGGTGCCCATTCCGGTGTTCGTCGCCACGACCACCACCGGGGCCGAGGCGGCCCGCTCGGCCGCGTCCACCGGGGCGACGGCGATGCCGAGCCGTTCGGCCATGCGCGCGGCGAACCGCTCGCGCCGCTCCGTGTGGGGGCTGAACACCGAGACCCTGGCCACCTCGATGGCCGCGCAGACGCCTTCGAGGTTGGTCTCGGCCTCCAGTCCGGAGCCGATCAGCCCGACCTCGACCGGGCCGGCGGGGCCGAGCAGACCCGCCGCCACCCCGGTCGCGGCGCCCGTCCGGGCGGCGGTGAGGTAGGCGCCGTCCAACTGGGCGAGCAGTTCGCCCGACGTCTCGTCGTAGAGACCGATGAGGTACTGGACGCCGCCGGCGGCGACCTGGTTGAACACTTTGAAGCCCATCACGCCGGCGCCGCCGACGATCCCGGGCATGAGGCGGAAGAATCCGGGGGGCGCGTCCAGGTTGACACGGTCGGGGAGCTGGACCCCGCCTCGGGCCTCGACCCGGTATCCGTCGCGCAACGCGTCGACGAGCTGGTCCATCCGGAGGGAGGCGCGGACCTGGTCGTCCGTCAGAAGAAGCATGTTCGACACCTTTCTCGATCGCGGCCGTGCCGCTTGTCGGGTCAGAGGGGGGACGGGTCCGGCTCGGGCCCGAAGGGCTGGTCCGGCTCGGGCCCGAAGGGCTGGTCCGGCTCGGGCCCGAAGGGCTGGTCCGGCTCGGGCCCGAAGGGCTGGTCGAGGAAGTGGGAGAACACGTCCGGCGACTGCCAGCTGATGCTTTCGAGGCCGAGGGGATCGAGGCGTACGCGATGGCCCAGACGCAGCGACCGGATCTCGGCCCGGTGGCCGTTCGGGGTCCTGATCTTGCTGATCCGCACGGCCGTGAATTCGTTGATCACGGTGAACTCGGCCTCGACGACGCTGTCGTCGCCGGGGGGAGCGACCGCGTGGGGCAGGTCGCCGCCCGGCACTCAGATCACCATCCGCAGATGCGGCAGCCGGATGACACTCTCGTCGAAGACGGTGGTGCGGCTCACCAGGCCCCAGCCGTCCGGGCGGCGCCGTACGAGGTCACGTCGTCCCGCCGGGGCGATGACGGCGGGGTGCGACTGGTGGACGACGCTCACCAACACATTGCTGTCGATCATGTACTCGCCCTCCCGCTCCCCGGGCTCCGCGACAACATTGGTGACGAAGCGGCGGATTCGGTGCAGCGGCACCTCGCCCCAGGCGAAGTCGATGTGGTCCGGTTCGAAGCGGCGCGCCCACAGCGAGGCCAGCGAGTCCCGTGACTCGTCCACCAGATACGCGCCGGGGAAGACCGGCGCCAGCGACGGGTCATCGCGGGTGACGGTGACCGGGACGCGGTAGACGAACTCGTCCTCCAGGAGGGGAAGCCAGTTCGGGTAGTCGTAGGCGTCCAGCAGTCGCGCTTCGATGTCGTAGAAGTGGCGCAGCGAGCCCGACGTCTCGGCGTCCACGGCCCGGAACCGGGCGGGCCGGGCGGTACGTGCGCTCATCGGGCCGCCCTCCGGCCCGCTCCGGTGGAGGCGAACGTCTCGTCGTTCATCAGCTCTGCCCAGCGGCGGTACAGCTCCCGCTGGTTCGTCTCGGAGTGATCGATGTCGTAGACGTCCCCGGGCCAGGTCTTCTCCGTGTCCTTCGGCGCGGAGAGGCCGCCCTCGTAGACGAAGTCCGTCGCGCGTGCGACCGAGCCGCGGCTCATGTCCGCGACACTCGTCCAGTTCTGCAGATCGTCGGTGTCGAAGATGCCGGCCAGGCCGACCATCCGCAGGTTGGCCCGGAGCGAGTGCGCGCGCTGCTCGTCGTCGTACCACCGCGGCACGAGCGCCCAGAGCATCAGCTCGCTGTGCATGCTGTCGATCGGCTGCCACACGCGGAACTGGACGTACGACACGGCCGGCGTGTCGTCCCCGGAGCTGAGGGAAGCGGCGTCGATGAGCGACAGGTTCGGGAAGATGTTGCCGTGGAAGACGGACTGGCGTGACATCAGGTCGATCTGGCCGGGCTCCAGCCCCTCCGCCATCTCCTGCCACCTGTCGGGCGGATAGCCGAAGAACATCGGCTCGGTCCCGGGCAGGTCGTAGTGCTGGACACGGAACGCGTGGCCGTTTCCGGCGACGACGCACCGGCCCCGCATATCGGCCATCGAGACACCTTCCAGCTGGGGGAAGGCCTCGGTGTTGAGGTAGGTGCCCAGTTCGATCGGGCTCTGATGGGTGGTCGCGAGGTGGTATCCGTCTCCGGCGAAGTTCTCCGAACCGAGCTTCCAGTTGGTCCGGACCCGGGCGCGGGCCGGCGGGCCGAGCGCCACCAGGTCGCCGGCCTTGTCGAGGACTCCCCTGAGGTACCACGCGGCCGGCCCGAGTTCCTCGGCGAGGGGCGGCGCGCCGGGGTTCCAGCTCGCGAACACGAGCCCGTGGAAGCTCTCCACATGAGGGACGCGGACCAGGCCGAACGCCGACTTGTCGAAGGACGGCTCGAAGACCTGCTTGCGTTCCGGAACCCCTTTGAGGTCACCGGAGTTGGAGAAGGTCCAGCCGTGGTAGCTGCACCGGAAGTGCGAGGAATTGCCGAGGTCGGCACGGCACAGCTGGGTTCCCCGGTGAGTGCACGAGTTGAGGAACGCCCGGATCTCCCCCTGTTCGTCGCGGGTCACGATGACGTCCTCGCCACCCAGGTTCCGCGTGACGTAGTCACCGGGTTCGGCGATCTCGCTCTCGTGCGCCACGAAGAGCCAGCACCGGCGGAAGATGCGCTCCATCTCCAGCCGGAACTCGTCGTCACCCCAGTACGACTGCCGGCTCACACGGGTGTCGGTCGTTGTCGCCCTGATCATCTGCAGACTCCTGTCGTCCAGCGCGGCACAGGTCTTATCCACATAGTGGATACATCATCCATTTAGTGGGTGCGGTGAAGCTACAACCGCGATTGACGGGTGTCAACGCCCGCGGGAACGCCCGGAAAAGCCCCGCTTCACCCCTCCGGACCCCCGGGCCACGACGGCACCGGATCGGGAGCGAGTGGCGTGCGACAGGGCCGGCCCGGGGCGGGCCGAGCAGCCCGCCACCGAACCATTGACCCCGTCCGGAGTGATTGCTAGCCTCCGCAATCATCCACAGAGTGGGCGCTGTATCCACTATATGGATATTCATAGGCGCTGCGGATTCGCGCCGACCCGTACGAACGGAGTCCGTCCATGAGCTACTCACGCCTCGAAGCCCGCGACTGGGCCAAGCAGAACATGACCGGCATCTGCGGCTGCGTGATGCCGACCTTCACCGGAGATCTGGCCGGGATCAACGAACGTGCCGTCCGGCACGACATCGGCATGGAGAAGAACATGGGCATGTCCAGCACGCTCATCGTGTCGGAGTGCGGCACCTCCTTCGAGGAGCTTCTCCAGGTCACCGAGATCGCGATCGACGAGGCCGGGGACGAGCTGCAGACCGTGGTCCACGCCGCGCTGCCGACCCTGGAGGACAACATCCGCCTGGTCCGGGAGTCGGAGAGGCGGGGGGCGACCTTCGTCCTCCTGTCCTACCCGCTGACCTTCTACCCGGCCACGGAGCAGGAGGTCTTCGACTACACCAAGGCCGTGGCCGACAGCACCAATCTCGGCGTCATCATCTTCGCGATGCACCTGTGGAACTTCCGCCGGCTGCACCCGAGTCACTTCTCACCGCGGCTGATCGGCCGGATGATCGAAGAGATCCCGAACGTCGTCGCGGTGAAGAGCGAGGTCGGCGGTCCGGGGGTCGGCGGCATCGCCGAGATCTTCCACAGGTACCGGGACCAGGTCATCGTCATGGACCCGATCGAGTCCAACTCCCCCGCATGGCACTCGATGTACGGGATGCAGTGGATGGGCACATCGAACTACGAGGCGTACGGGCCCTGGGTCGCCCGCTACTTCGCCCTCATGCGCGAGGGGAGGTTCGACGACGCGATGGAGATCTACTGGAGGATTCACCCGGTGCGCGAGGCGGACTCCGCCGCCGTCGGGCAGGCCGTGGCCGGCACCGCCATGGTCCACCGCTACCTGTGGAAGTACCAGGGGTGGCTCAATGGCTTCAACGGCGGACCCATGCGCGCACCGCTGTCGCGCATCAACGACGGGCAGATGGCACAGCTCCGCGCCGCTGCCGTGGCCGCCGGACTCGACGTCACGGACTCCCCGGACAGCGAGTTCTTCGCCGGCCGCAACCCGGCCTGACGGTCTCCCGCGACACGCAGCGAAGGAATCCCCGATGACGACATCCCTGCCCTCGCCGTACTCCGATCTCATCATCGGCACGGCGCCCCCGAACCGCCGGCGCGACACGATCGCCGTGCTCGACCCCTCCTCCGGCGAGCTGCTGAGCAGCGTCCCCGACGGCACCGTCGACGACGGGCTCGCCGCTGTCGACGCGGCGGCGAAGGCCTTCCGTTCCTGGCGGGCGACCAGTCCGCGGGGGCGGGCCGAGATCCTCCGCCGCTGCTGGGAGGCGATGACCGAGCGCAGGGACGAGATCGCCCGGCTCATCTCGCTGGAGAACGGCAAGACGCTCTCCGACGCCCTGGGCGAGGTCGACTACGCGGCGGAGTTCTTCCGGTGGTACGCGGAGGAGACGGTACGGACGACGGGCCAGCTCGGCACCTCGCCGAACGGGGCCAACCAGATCATGGTCTCCTACGAGCCGATCGGGGTCGCCGTGCTGATCACCCCGTGGAACTTCCCGGCGGCCATGGCCACCCGGAAGATCGCGCCCGCGCTGGCCGCCGGTTGCCCGGTCGTCCTCAAGCCCGCATCGGAGACCCCGCTCACCAGCTACCTCATCGCACGCATCTGCGCGGAGGCGGGGGTTCCGGACGGTGTCATCAATGTCGTCACCACGAGCCGTTCCGGCGAGGTGGTGAGCGCGATGCTCCACGACCCCCGCGTGCGGGCCCTGTCGTTCACCGGCTCCACCGAGGTGGGGCGCGTCCTGCTGCGCGAGGCGGCTGACACGGTCCTCAAGTCCAGCATGGAACTGGGCGGAAACGCGCCCTTCATCGTGCTCGACGACGCCGACCCGGACCAGGCCGTCGACGGCCTGATGACCGCGAAGATGCGCAACGGCGGACAGGCGTGCACCGCGGCCAACCGTATCTATGTGCACCGCTCACTGGTCGGAGAGGTCTCCCGGCTGCTGGCCGGCCGGTTCGCCGAGCTGGTCGTCGGCCCGGGGACCGACCCGGCGACCGGGTGCGGCCCGCTGATCAACGACCGCGCCGTCGACAAGGTCGCCTCCCTGGTCGAGTCGGCGGTGGCCGCCGGTGCGCGGGTCCTCGTCGGCGGCGAACGGCCCGCGCGTGCGGGTTCGTTCTACGCGCCCACGGTCCTGGTCGACGTCCCGCCCCGGGCCGACATCGTGCGCACGGAGATCTTCGGCCCGGTCGCGGCCATCATCGCCTTCGACTCCGACGACGAGGCCGTCCGCGCCGCCAACGACACCCACCTCGGACTCGCGGCCTACGTCTACACCTCCGACCTGCGCCGCGGCCTGCGGATGGCCGGCGAACTCGAAGCCGGCATGGTCGCCGTCAATCGCGGGCTGCTCTCCGATCCCGCGGCACCGTTCGGCGGCGTCAAGGAGAGCGGTCTCGGCCGTGAGGGCGGTTCCGAGGGAATGCTCGAATTCATGGAATCGAAGTACATCGCCACCTCCTGGTGACCTCGGTCGCCTCGCCGGGCGACCGCGGCCGGCCTTTCGGCAAGAAAGCGAGAATCACATGCGCCTTCCCGTCCCCCATCCGATCACGAGCGTGCGATCCGTCGCGATAGCCGTCGAGAATCTGCCCGTCGCCAGGGGCTTCTACCGCGACCTCTGGCAACTCGATCTGGTCACCGAGGAGCAGGGCAGGAGCTACTTCGGGTCCGGATGCCCCAGCAACTACATCATCAAGCTGCGCGAGAACGATGTCGCCGGCATCGAACTCACCACGTTCGACGTCCGGGACCGGGCCGGAGTGGACCAATTGTTCGAGCGGGTCGCGCGGAGCGGCACGAAGATCATTCGCGAACCGGGTGACCGTGCCGAATTCGGCGGCGGCTACGCGTGCGCCTTCTTCGACTGCGACGGCCGGGCCATCGAACTCGCCACCGAGGTCGAGCAGCGTGCCCACCGCCCGGTCGAGCGCGGCGAGTCGAGGCCGAAGTTCATCAGCCATGCCGTCTTCAACACCACCGATGTGAACCGGGCGGTCGCCTGGTACGGCGAGGTCCTCGGCTTCAAGGTCTCGGACTGGCTCCAGGACTTCTTCTGCTTTCTGCGCACCGGAAGCTGGCACCACATCCTGGCGTTCGCCCATTCCCGGCACACGAGCCTGAACCATGTGTCCTTCGAACTCAACGGGATCGACGAGTTCATGCGCGGAACAGGACGACTGATGCGCGCGGGCGTCCAGCCGCTGTGGGGCCCCGGACGGCACGGCGCCGGGGACAACACCTACTCGTACTTCCAGGAGCCGTCCAGCGGTTTCGTCATGGAGTACACGACCGAGCTGATCCAGATCGACGAAGAGCACGGCTGGACCCCCAAAGTCTGGGGCACCACCCCCGAGGAGCAGGACCAGTGGGGAACCGCCAACGCCTTCGACGAACTGATCCTCGCGAAGATGTCACCGGCGAACGACCCCGTCCTGTGGACGCCGCCGAGCCTCTGACGGCGCATCCCCTCCGCCCCGCTCGGCCCCGGTGCTGTTCCCGGGGCCGAGCGAGCCCAAGGGGCCCCGCCGGGACGGGCCGCCGGCCCCTGGCCCGGCCCCAGTCCAGCCGCCAGCCCAGCGCGTGGGACAACGACCGGGCCGGCTCGACGACGCCCCGGAGCGTCGCGGCCGAGTGCCCGCCGTCCTCGTGGTAACCGATGGCCGCGGCCGAGGCCACAACCTCTCCGTGCCGGTCACGGATCGGAGCCGCCACCGACGCGCTCCACACCGTCACGTCCTGCGCCGTCACGGCCCAGCCATTCCGCCTCGTCGTCTCGAGGCGCTCGCGCAACTCCTGACGATCCGTGATCGAGAACCTGGTGAGCGGCGCCAGGGGTGACGCGAGGTACTCGTGCTGGTCACCGAAGCGATCGAGACGGCCGTGGCCGCCCGTGGCGGCCGGGTCCACGGCGTCGCCTTCCACACCGACAGGGGCGCCCGATACAGCGCTGACGCCTTCGCCGAGGTCTGCAACCGGCACGGCATCCGGCGCGGTATGGGCCAGGGCGGCGGGGTAATTTACCGGACCGTCCGCCCGGGTGCCCGGATTTTCCGATAGTCGGCATGGTTTGGAGGTCTGCCGACTACGTTCGGTCGGCGGATGCCTGGGATGGCCAGGTGGGGACAAGGGAGTTCAGGACATGCACACAGCCACGTCGACAGCCCATTGGCTGGACTTTGTGATGCTTCCGCCCGCGCCCCACGCCGGCGGGCTCGGCACGGGACAGCTGACCTGGGGGTTACCGCCGGAGGGCGGCGCACCCAACTCCCTCACCTTCCAGGGTGCCACCGGTGAGATCCCCACGGACGGCTCGGAGTTCGTCGTGGGAACCCTGACCCACGCGAACCGCCCCACCGGGGCCGGCCCCGGCTTCATCGCCCGGCTGGCACTGACCCTCACGTTCCCCGACGGCCGTTCTCTGCAGAACGGCTACGCGATCCGCCACCAGGAGACCCCGGACCTGGGCGGCCCCGTCGACGACGTGATCGACTTCCTCGGCGGCTGGGGCCCCGGGATCGACCTCGACGGCACCACCTACGTGGCCCACGTCACCAGGTTCGCGGCCCCGGGCCGGGAAACCACGCCGAGCCCGCTGGTGAACCCCTCCTTCGCCAGCCCGGAGAACAGTGACACCGCCGTCTCCGTGATGGCGGTCATGGTCCGCACCGACGCCCCGGACCTGCGGATCACCACCGTGCACCAGGGCAACATCGCACGCACCCAGTCGGACGAGTACGTGGAGATCCTCAACCGCAGCGTGTACCAGGTCAACCTCGACGGCTGGACCGTGGACGCGGGAGACGAGGGCCAGAATCTCGCCCTGCCGTCCGCGATCCTCTGGCCCGGACGGCGCATCCGGATTCACACCAACGAGATCCATCCGGAATGGGGCGGCTTCTCCTTCCACAGCAAGCGTGCGATCTGGAACGACAAGGGCGACACCGCCACCCTGCGCACCCCCTCGGGCACCGTCGCCTCCGAATACCGTTACGGCAGGGCCTGACCGACCACCGATCACCGGTCCCCGCCGCCGGGGACTGGTGAACACTCTCCACAGAGGCCCGGCCCCGTTGCGGTGTGGCACGCGCACAGCACGGTCCGGCAGGCAGGAGCACCGGCTCCACACCGCCGCCGATAAAGCCGATGCGGGCCGGGACGACCTACAGCAGAGGGCAGCGCCCGACGGAATCAATCCCGTCGAGCGCTGCCACACAGCCGGACCAGCTCGCGAACACCGTTCGGCCAAGCGGCTGCCGATGCCGATAGGCGGCGGGTGGGGGCATCTGCTCTCGGTTCTGCTCTTGCCGACTCGGCTGTTGTCGTAGGCGTGTGCCAGGATCTCTTTCAGCACTTGGAGGGCACCTGATGGCCATTGACTGGGACCGGATCGGGCAGCCGTCCTTCGACCGCGCCGGAAATGGAGACGGTTCTCGGCAGTGAACCCGAGGCCTTCGGCTTACGTCACCGAACTTCGAAATCACGATCGATAATTGGACCCTGGACATCGGGACCGTCCACTACTTCCATCACCGAATCGTCGCCACCAGTGGTGACGAAGCGCTGAGTGCCCTGCGAAGCGGACAGGCCGCGGGAAGGAAAGTGCTCCCGTGCCCCCCTACCGATGGTGAGCACTACCGCGTGCTTCTAGGCGGCGCTCCTGATGACGGTCTGTCCCTCATCCCCACACCGCTCGATCTACCAGGCTTTCCTGAACCTCGTTAGTCCCCGCCTGAAGAAGTCTCGGCGGCCGACTGCGCGGTCGGCCGTCCGCGTACATCGCAACCCGATCGACAGGCTGCTCTGTTGCTTCGGTGCCATAAGAACTCCTCACGGAATGACCCGCTTGGCTTCTTCACGGGCCCGGTGATGGGTGACGCATGTGGTTGCTACTGTCCGGGCGTGACCCTCACCGACCTCAGCAACGGCTTCCGTGACGACGAACAGAGACGGCGTGTCCGGGCGGTCATTCATGATCGCCTGGCAGACGACCGTGCCCCGCAGGAGTGTCGCTACCTCATGCGGTTCTGGTGGCAGCTGAGCATGCCGTATCGCGAGCTGTCGATGCAGGATCTGAGGTTGAACGTCCACCAGCCGAAGCTTGACGTGGTGGAGGAACTGATCAACGCCATCAGGTCGTCCCATGCTCAGATCGATGCCTGGGCTGCGGATGCCGAGCATGCCTTCCCGGTTGTTGAAGATCGTGGCTTTCGGGGTTCCTCGGGCAGCGAGAGCTAGGACGTCGGCAGGCTTCTCAATCGTCTCTCACCACCCAGCGCTACCTCCACCCAGACATGTCTCAGATCACTGGTGCCGGGACCGCCTTCACCGCCCACCTCAACCCCGTCCGCGCGCCCCTCGGCCCGGCCGTCCAGCCCGCCCCCGGAAGGCGCCGCTGGGCCGCGTGGTCCCCCAGAACAACGGAAAGGCGGCACCGGATTTCTCCGATACCGCCTGCGACCTGCGAAAACGCTGGTCGGGACGACAGGATTTGAACCTGCGACCCCTTGACCCCCAGTCAAGTGCGCTACCAAGCTGCGCCACGTCCCGTTCGCGCGCCCTGGTGGGCCGAGGCCCGGCGCGCAGGGACAACATTACCCCACTCTCCGGGCGGACCCGACCCGCCCGATCACGGTCGGTGCGGCACTCGCGGGACTCGGTGAGAATCGGGGGCATGACCAGCGCACCGCGAGACCGGGACACCGAAGGGCGCGCCCGCAGCGCGCGCCCCCGTGACGGGCTGGGGCGACCGCTGCCGTACGGCGCTCCGGGGGTGGAGCGGCAGCCCGAGGGGGTGGTGCGCTCGCCCGGGGGGACGCTGGCGGAGGCGCAGGCGCTACTGGACGAGGGGAAGCCGTTCCACGCCCACGAGGTCTTCGAGGACGCCTGGAAGTCCGGGCCACAGGAGGAGCGCGAGCTGTGGCGGGGGCTGGCGCAGCTCGCGGTCGGGCTGACCCACGCGGCGCGCGGAAACGCCCGGGGCGGGGCGCGGCTGCTGCTGCGCGGGGCGGACCGGATCGCCGGGTTCCGCGATCCCCACGGCATCGATGTGGCGGGGCTCGTGCTCTGGGCGCGGGAACTGGTGGCCCGGGTGGAGGCGGGTGCCGGGGCCGACGCCCGCGCCGAGGCTCCCCGCCTGACGCGCTGACCGGGGCGCCCCGCTCAACCCGAGGGCGGGACGAGCAGCAGATGGAGCGCGCCGAGCACCGTCGCCCCGATGACCAGCCGGTCGAAGAGGAGTTGATCGATCCGGTCGGCGCACCGCTTCCCCAGCCAGGCCCCCGGCAGCACCAGGAGCACCAGGGCCGCGTCCAGCAGCAGCGAGCGCCGGTCGATGAGACCGAGCCCGACACTGAAGGGCACCTTCGAGGTGTTCACAATGAGGAAGAACCAGGCGGATGTGCCCAGGAAGCCCAGCTTCCGGAAGCCGGCGGAGAGCAGATAGAGGGACATCACCGGCCCGCCCGCGTTGGCCACCATGGTGGTGAAGCCGCCGAGCACGCCATAGGAGCGGGCCTTCAGCCGGCCCGGGTCCCCCTCCCCCGCTGTCGGGGCCTCCCCGGTGCCGGGCCGGTGCCGCCACCCGGTGACCCCGGCCATCAGCAGCAGGATCGCGCCGATGGAGACGCGTACCGCCCGGTCGTCGGCCCAGAACAGAAAGCCGGTGCCGGCCACGACCCCGGCGGCGACGGCGGGGAAGAGCCTCAGCAGGGTCGGCCAGTGGGTGTGGTGGCGGTAGACGGCGACGGCGACCAGATCGCCCGCGATCAGGATCGGCAGCAGGACCCCGGTCGACTCCCGGGCGGGCAGCACGGCCGCGAAGATCGCGAGGCTGATGGTGTTGGCGCCGCTGACGGCCGTCTTGGAGAAGCCGACCAGCACAGCGGCGAAGGCGAGCGCGGCGCATTCCCAGCCCCCGAGGGCGGTCATGCCGCGGCGCGCCCCACGAGCCCGGCGAGCGTGGGCCCCAGGCGGGCGGCGAGGGCGGGGTCGGTCTGCTCCAGCTCGCCGGTGAGCGCGGTGACGGCGGCCTCCAGGGCGCGGCGCAGCTCCGGCTCGGTCAGCGAGCGGACCAGGGCCGGCTCCAGTGCGGCGGCCGTGGCGGCGGGGAGCAGATGCGCGCCCCTGCCGTTCGCGGCGGGCAGCCCGAGCCGCAGACAGGCGAGGGTGATCACCACGGCGCGCAGGGAGCCGATCCAGTGCTCGCACTGCCACCAGTGGCGCCGCTCCAGGCAGTTGCGGGCGTGCAGAGCGTGGTGCCAGGCGCGACCGGCGAGGGCGCGGGTGTCCGGAGGGGGAAAGGGGGCCTGGGGCAGCTCGCGCCCGAAGAGGGTCCGCCACTGCGGTCCCCGGGCACCGAACCGCTCCTCGGGCGTGAAGTTGAGATCGGCCTCGTACGGGCCGGGCAGCAGGAAGATCCGGATGATCCGGTCGTCCGACGGCAGGTCCCAGTGGTGCAGCGCGCCGAACTCCTCGTACAGACGGCGTGTCCAGCGGCCGGCCGGCGCGGCGAGGTCACCGCGGACCGCGAGTGCGAGGTCGATGTCCGACCAGCGGTCGGCGTCCCCGGTGGCGAGGGAGCCGGTGAGCGCCGCCCCGGTGATGGTGTCGTCGGTACGGGCGAGGTCGAGCAGCCCGGCGGCTATGCGGTCCCTGTCGTCCATGGGGGTCATTATCCGCGCCGGGCGCCCGGGGGCCGGGGCTTGTCGGGGGCGGGGGTCAGGGTTTGCGGCCCACACCGCAGTAGGCGTCGACCTGCTCGGCGCCGCCGGGGAGCGGCGCGGCGCCGTCCGGGCGCCAGTGGGTGACGCGGACGATGCCGGGTTCCACCAGTTCCAGCCCGTCGAAGAATCCGGCGATCTCGGCGACGGGGCGCACGTGGTAGGGGATGGCGCCGCTGGCGTTGTACGCCTCGGAGGCGGCGATCATGCCGGGGCTGGTGGCGGTGGAGTCGCAGATCACCAGATGCGAGCCGGAGGGCAGTTGCTCCATGAACCGGCGGACCAGCTCGCGCGCCCGCCCGTGGTCGCCGACGTGCCCCAGGACGTTGAGGAGCATCAGGGCCACCGGCTGCGAGGTGTCCAGGACCCGTACCGCCTGCTCCATCACGGCCTCGGGCTCATGGAGATCGGCGTCGATGTACGCGGTCCTGCCCTCGGGTGTGCTGGTGAGCAGCGCGCGGGCGTGGGCCAGGACCAGCGGGTCGTTGTCGACGTACACGACATGGGCGCCGGGCGTGATCCGCTGGGCGACCTCATGGGTGTTGTCGGCGGTCGGCAGGCCGGTGCCGATGTCCAGGAAGTGGCGGACGCCCTGCTCCCCGGCGAGATACCCGACCGCCCGGCCGAGGAATTCGCGGCTGGTGCGCGCCACGTCGACGAGCCCGGGGAAGATCTGCTTGATCTGGTCCCCGAGCACCCGGTCGACCTCGTAGTTGTCCTTGCCCCCGACGAAGTAGTTCCAGAAGCGGGCCGAGTGGGGTGTCCTGGTGTCGATCCGGGCGCGGACACCCTCGGCACGGGAGAGGCTGACATCGGGTTCGGTCACGGAAAAGCCTTCTGCGGACGGTTGTTGACAGTTGTACGGGTCCCCAACCTAGACGAAGCCCCCAGGCCACGCCCACCACATGGGGGAGAAAGGCGCGCCGCGCAGGGGCGGGCGGGCCGGGGCGGCGCCCGGGGCCCAGGGGCCGCCGGGCGAACCGTCCTGGCAGACTCGGTCCGGTGAGACCTGATCTGTCGCAGCTCCGGCATCTGATCGAGGCGTCCCCCGGATTCGGCCGCGCCCCGGCCGCCGCCCTCCCGGAGCCGGCGCTCCGCGCGGCCGAGGCCCGCACCGGCCCGCTGCCGGTGTCGTACCGCTGGTGGCTGAGCGCGTTCGGCCACGGCCGGGCCGGAGGAGCGGAGATCGCGACCCTCGCACCGGAGACCGACACCGACACCGACGAGCTGTACGAGGACATCACCGCCGGGTGGCGGCGGACCGGCACCCGGCTGTGTTTCGCGGTCGAACCGGACTGCGGTGAAAGCTACTTCTTCGCCCTCGACCGGCGCGGGGATGCCGGTGACGGGGAACACCCGGTGGTGCGCCGCGACGGGCTCGACGGTGAGGAGTACCCGGTGGCGGAGTCCTTCGCCGGGTTCCTGGCCGTCGCGGCGGCCCGCTCGCGCGGACTCGGCGACGGGCCCAACCCGACGGTCGCCCGGCTGTGGCGGTCGACGCCGGGCGCCCTGCTCGGCAACGGCGTGCTGATCTACGGTCCGCACCTCGTCCAGGAGCGCAACAGGACCTTCGGCATGGCGCGGCGCGCGCCCGGCTGGGTGTTGATCGGGGACGACGGCGAGGGCGGCGGACTCCTCATGCGCCACCACGGCCGCGACCGGACCACGGTGTACCGACAGGATCTCGGCACGCTCGGCGACCGTATCGGCCCACCCGGCACAGGAGCCGAGCCGCTGACGGACGATCTCATCGGCTGGATGGACGCGGCCCGGTCCGGGAGCACCCCCGCCGGGGCGTGACCCAGCGCTCCGCCGGAGCGGGCCGGTCCGTCAGCCCGCCGGAGAAGGGGGAGGTCGGCGGGGGCGGCAGGGCACGGACGTCCTCGGTGGCCGGCGAGGTGCCGCGGTCGAAGGCCGCGGTGCGGGCGGCGGGCCCGAGGGCCGCGCGGGCGGCGTGGGAGATCCGGTCCGCGTCGCCGCGTTCCGCCGGGGGCAGCGGCGCGCCGGCGCGGTGGACACGGTGCCGCGGACCATCGGCACCCCCGGAGGCGTTCGTGCTCCACGCGGGCGACCGCGCCGCCTTCGAGGCGAACCGCGCCGCGCTGGGCCTCCTCGGCCCGAGCGGCTTCGCCGGGGACGACGCGGGGCCGGCGGCGGTGTACGGCATCGCCGTCCTCAGCGGGACGCACGGCATGTTCTCCGGCTTCCTCCAGGCGGTGGCCCTCGCCCGCTCGGAGGGGATCACCGCGGCGGAGGTCACGGCCCGCCCGGTGCCCTGGCTCAAGGCGGCGGCCGGCGCCCTTCGCCCAGGGGCACGCGCGGGAGAGCCTGGGGTCCGAGTAGGAACGGCCCAGGAAACCGGTGTTGCTGTCAGAAGTTTTGACAGCCGGTGATCCGGGTGGTCAGGGTGTCGGGGTGAGCGATGACTCGACGATCGGTTTCCTGAAGGCGGACGTGGCGCGGTTCTGCGCCGGTCTGGACGAGCTGGCTCCCGCGATCCGGCTGCGGCTCGTGACTCAGCTGCGGCAGGCGCTGGGGGAGGTGACGGACACGGCCCTGGACAAGGGGATGGCCGCGGCGAGGGCGGAGGGCTGGGGACTGCGGCAGATCGGCGCGCAGGTGGGTCTGTCGCATGAGAAGGTCCGGTACCGGCTCGCCCGGGTGTCGGACGAGCCGGAGGGGTCTTCCTAGAGCACGGTGCTGGCGGTTTCGGGCTTGCGGGTGGAGCGGAGCTGTCCGCCTTCGACCTCGGCGGGCAGGGCGAGGCTGTAGCGGCCGTGGAAGTTGATGTGGGCGTACTTCAGCGGGGAGAGGCGGGCGATGTCCTCGTCCCGGATGTGGATGCCCTCGGCGCGCATCTCGGCGATGATCTGCTGCAAGTAGACGGTGTTCCACAGGATGACGATGTTGAGCATCAGCCCCAGGGCCCGAGCTGATCCTCCTGGCCCTCCCTGTACGAGCGCCGGAGTTCGCCCTTCTGGCCGTGGAAGATCTTCCGGGCAAGGCTGTGGCGGGACTCCTGCCGGTTGAGCTGGGTGTTGATGCGCCGCCGCAGCAGCTCGTCGGTGAAGTACGAGGACAGGTAGGCGCTGCGGTCCAGGCGGCCGATCTCCATGATGGCCTTGCCGGTCGGGGTGGGCTTGCCGCCCGGGGCGAGGACGCGCAGGACCTCGGAGGCTTTGATCGTGCCGGAGTGGAGGGAGCCGGCGACGCGCAGGACGTCGTCCCAGTGGCTGGTGATCTGCTTGAGGTTGACCCGGTCGCGGGTGAGCGGGTTGAGCGGGCCGTAGTCGGCGTCCGGGTCGGCCCGGTAGAGGGTGGCGCTGCCGGAGTCGGCCAGGCGGGGGGGGGAGAACTGGTAGCCCAGGAGGCGGAAGAGGCCGAAGACAATCTCGGAGGAGCCGTGGGTGTCCGAGGTGACCTCGACGGGGGCGCAGGGCGGTCGCCTGTTCGAGGAGGCCGTCGAGGATGTAGAAGGAGTCGCGCTGGGTGCCGGGGATCAGGATGCCGTGGAGGCCGCTGAACTGGTCCGAGAGGAAGTTGTAGAAGGTCACTCCGCGCCGGCGGGTGCCGAAGTATTTCGGGTTCGGTCCGGAGTTCAGGGTGCGGATCGGGGTGATGAAGCGCAGGCCGTCGGCGGAGGCCAGCTCGCCGCCGACGTTGGTGGCCTCGGCGGTGAGGACGGCGGCCATGGAGAGTTCGAGGTCGTCCATCCGTGAGTTGGCTTCGGAGACGTGGGTGAAGTCGCTCAGGTAGGGGGTCCAGGAGTTGACCTCCAGGACCATCTCGGGCAGGTCGACGGCCGGGAGGCGGGCTTCGACCTCGCGGTGGAGTTCGCGCAGGGAGAGGGGTTCGTCCAGGCGGTCCAGGCCGGTGAGGATGATCCGGTCCCGGCCGCCCTGCTGCTCGATCCGTACGGCGGGGTTGGCGGCCAGGCCGTCGGCGAACGCCTGGTGGGCGGCGTCGAGGCGGCCGGTCCAGTTGGCGAGGAGTGTGTCCGGCTGCGGGTCGAGGTCGAGTTCCTCGCAGACGCGCAAGCGGGCGGCCTCCCATGCGGTGTCGTTGAGCAGCCGGGCGTTGGGGTCGCCCCATTTGCGCAGGCCCGGAACGTAGACCTCGTGCCGGTGGAGGGCGGTGCGCAGGGCCTCGGTGGAGGCGACGACCAGGGCGCGTTTCTCGACGCTGCCCACGGGCATCGGCGGGGGCGGGAAGACCAGGCGCCGCCACGCGGGGGTGAGGAACCGGGCGGGGACCTCCCATCCCTGAATGGGGCGGCGCCTGCCCTTGAGGGACTTCACGAACGCGAGCGCGTCGAGCACCGGCTCGCCCGCCGGGCTCGCCTCGAACGCGAACGTCTTCAGCAGGTCGGGGAGGAAGCGGGCGATGGTGTTGTAGCGGGCGGCCAGCATCTGCTCGGCGCCGTCGTCGGGCTCCTGGGCCAGCACCTCGACCGTCTCCGCGGCGGTATGGAACGGGGACACGTCCATGGCGTCGAGGACGGCACGGATATCGCCGTCCGGGTCGGCGGCAGCCGAGGACACGGTGATCCAGGCCGTGCGCAGCAGGATCGCCGCGGCGTCCAGGCCCTTGAGCGTCCGCAGCCGCTGTCGGGTCATCTTGGTGCTGGAGGAGCGGATCAGGTCGCCCATCACCAGGTCGAACACCTCGATCGCCTCGTCGGCGGCGATCTGCGGCATCACTGCGGCGAACGCCACCAGGGTGGCCAGGCGCCGCTCGCCGGCGAGGTCGGAAACCGCCTGGGCGCGGGCCGCCCGAGCGAAGCGCACCAGCGACTGGAGCCGCCCCGGGGGTATCGCGGACAGATCCCACCCGTCCCCGCCGAACGCGCGCAGTGCCTCGTACCGCTCAAGAGCCTTGCCCACCCCGCGGGCGGTGATGTCCCTCGGCGAGCGGCGCAGCCGGTCCAGCTCGGACAGCCGCTTCCCCGCAGGGACGACGACCAGGTGCTGGAGTCCGCCCGCCTGCCGGGCACTCGGGGCCGCGGCGAGCGTCGCCCACAGGCGCTTCTCGGCCCGCTCACGCGTGCCGGAGACCAGGCGTTCCAGCACGGTCACCCCAGGCAGCACCACCTTCCGGTCGACCAGCCGTTTCGTGGCCAGGTCGAACAGCAGGGTCGGGCGCTCGGACCCGATCCACGCCCGCTGGTACAGCCACCGGGCCAGGCCGAACCACTGGTCGAAGCCGAACTTCACGTACCCGTACGCGCTGCGGATCTGCTCCTGGTGGTCCCAGCGGGCCTCCCGGGAGCCGTACCCGGCGAACGAGGTGGGGTCCAGTCCGAGCTGTTCGGCGACCTAGTCGACCACCACGCCGGGGACGTCCTCCGGGTTGTCGAGGAAGGTCCCCAGGTAACGGACGGTTCCGAGCTGAACGGCGAGGCCGATCCGGTTCCGGGCGCCCTTGGCGGCCATCGCCCGGCGCCGCGCGGTCCGGTCCAGGAGGAACGACCCCGCGAGCTGGCCCTCGTCCGGGTCTCCGGCGAACCGGCCGAACCGGCGGCGCTTGCTCCTCGATCAGAAAGCTGGTGGGCACCTGCGCGCTCCTCGATCTTGGGGCCTGCTCTCGCGCGTGACGCTTCCAGCGGCCCGGACCGGTGGTGCGGCGATTTCCTGTTCCGGCCCGGCCGGGCGGCGCCTTCTGGTACGGGACGGGCGGGTGGATGGTGGGCCAGGTGGTGGAGGTTCGCGGACCGGCCGGGTGATCACACCGCCGTGCGGGCGGCCGGCTGATCGGCCCCGTCGGGAACATGGACAACAGTCTGGTTGCCGAGGGAGGGCGGATCTGTCGTGGAGGTGTCCGGGACACGGTCCCTGGTACGCAGGATGTGGGTGCTCAACCCGCCGATGGTCGCCACGGTGGTGGTCGCGGGCTTGTTCCTGGCGACCGCTCTGGTGGGGCTGGTCGTGGACGGGCGGGAGATCACGGGGCAGCCGGCGTGGGCGAAGCCCGCCCGGTTCGCGTTCTCCTTCGGCCTGTTCGCCGTCACGCTGATCTGGCTGATGTCCTTCGTCCGGGGCCATGTCCGTCTGGTGAGCGTGATGTCCTGGACAGCGGTGGTGTGCGTGGCCGTCGAGGGCGCGGGCGGCACCTGGGCGGTGGCGGAGGGGACCACCAGCCACTTCAACTTCACCAGCGTTGTCAGCGTCGTGAGGATCATGACCATGCTGGCGGCGTCGCTGGTGCTGCTGGTGATCGGTCTGGTGACCGTGTTCCTGCTGCTACGGGGACGGGTCGAGCCGCCGGCCCTGGCCTGGGCCCTGCGGCTGGGGATGGTGGTGGTCACCGTGAGCATGGTCGCCGTCTACCTCATGGTGCAGGCCACGCCCGCGCAGGAGGCCGCCGCCGACCTGGGGCGCGGTATGCCATACATCGGCGCGCACACGGTCGGCCCGCCCGACGGCGGCCCGGGGTGGCCGGTCACCAACTTCAGCACCGTCGGCGGGGACTGGCGCGTCCCGCACTTCGTGGGCGTCCACTCCCTCCAGGCCCTGATTCTGCTGGGCCTGCTCCTCACCCTCGGCCCCCGGCTCCTCGGTCCCCGGCACCGTACCGCCCTGGTCTGGATCGCCGCCGCCTGCTGCCTCGGCCTGACGGGGATCCTCACCTGGCAGGCCCACCGGGGGCAGCCCGTCACCTCCCCGGACAGTGCCACCGGCCTCGCGCTGGCGGCCCTGGCTGTCGCCACCGCGGCGGCCACCACCGTGGTCTTCCTCCACTCACGCACCACGCAGCAGCACCCCGCCTGAAAACGATCGCCCAGGTCGGAAGAAGCATCCAGAGGGGCGGGGAGGCCGAGGCGGCATGCTGGGAACGGGACTGAGGGCCGGACTGGCCGCCGCTTGTCCGTCACCGCGCCCAAGACCCGTGCCCGGGTCGTCGCCCGCTGTCTCCGATCCACCCTCGCCTCCTCCGGGGCGGATGTCCCCATGAGCAGCTTCCACCATATTTCATCCGTATATGTTTGGCTTGCGTCATGACGCTGACCGGAGCGGTGCTGGTGACCCGTGGCAGCACCATCGTGTACGAGGCGTACACGGATACCGCCGGGCCGGGGACACGCTTTCAGATCGCCTCCCTCAGCAAGCAGTTCACGGCCGCCGCCGCTCTTCTCCTCGCCGGGGACGGGCTCCTGTCCCTCTCCGACCCGATGGCCCACCGGCTGCCGGGCAGCCCGGCAGCGTGGGCCGGTATCACTGCGCACCATCTGCTGACGCACACCTCCGGACTGCCCCACTGGGATGCTGCTACCGGGTCCGGACCCCGCGTGCCGCTCTCCCGCGCGGACACCGCCGCCCGCGTGATGCGCCTGCTCCCGCTCACCGCCCCGGGCCGGCGCTGGCGCTACAGCAGCCCCGGCTACGTCCTGGCCGCCCTGCTGATCGAGTACGTCACCGGGCACCCGTACCAGGACATCCTGCGTGACCGGGTCCTTGACCCACTGAGCCTCCACCACACCGGCACCGGCGACGGTACGGGCTCCGGGGCGACGGACCCCTCGTGCCTCCCGGGCGCCGGGGACCTGTGGTCCACCGCCCGGGACCTCGCCCGCTGGGCCCGGGCGCTGGAACAGGGACGGCTCCTGGGCCCCGGTCCCCTCCACCTCATGTTCACCGCCCACGCCGTCCCCGAGCCTCACGGCCACACACCGCTGACCGCCACCGGATACGGCTACGGAGTCTTCCTCGGCACGCTGTCCGGGCACCCGGCCCGTTTCCACCACGGCGACAACCCCGGCCACCGCTCTCTCCTCGTCCGGCTCCCCCACCTGGACACCGGCATCGTCATCCTGTCCCGAGGCAACGACACCGACCCGTACACGACCCTGACCACTCTGCTCACCACACCCACACTCCGCCCTCTCCACTCCCGCCACCCGCCGAAGACCCGGCCGCCCGGCGACAGCTGACCCCGACAGCCGCCGGACACCCGGCTCTGCCGAGCCGAGGGGCCGTCCACAGCCGACACGGGGACCGCCCCGGCGGGCCCGCTCTGTGCGCGCCGGGGCGGTGCCCGGCGCCGGGCACCGGGGTTCTTTCGCTGCCGGAGTGCGGGACGTGTGGGTGTACGGATCGGCAACCGCCAGGTCACCGGAAGAGCGGCGGCGGGAGCGGGCGGTACAGGCGGCGGTGGCGCGTGCGGCGGTGACCGGGCGGTGCTCTTCGCCGGTGGAGCCCGGTCAGCCGGTGCAGCCGGGCACCGGTGCGGTGGAGCCGGTGCAGTTGTTCGGGAGGTTGTCCGTGACCGGTGACCGCGAGGTGGTGGCGGTGCCGCCGTTGAGGATGCCGCCGGCGGTCTCGGCGGCCTGGTTGCCGGTGACGGCGGTG